>JACDAM010000172.1 GCA_013695435.1 Burkholderiales bacterium
CTGCTTAATACCCGCTGGGGCAGGCGAGGGGGAAGGAGAAAGCTATCGTGCTTGGCGCCCTCCCCACGGCACGTTAGAACTGGTCTTCCGCCAACCCCATCACGCTCGCCGCACCGTGCTCGACGGCATGGCCATGCGCATAAGCCATCGGCAGTATGTGATCGGCATAAAATCGCGTCGTCGTTATTTTCGCGTTATAGAAATCGCGATTCCCGACGCCCTCCGCCAGCTTGCGATCGGCAACCAGTGCGGCCTGCGTCATCTGCCAGCCGCCGGCGACGAAGCCGAACATTTTCAGATAAGGCACGGCGCCCGCAACCGCGCCTTTCAGTTCGCCGGAAAATGCGCGAAGCAGCGATTCGGTCGCTTCGATCAAACTGGCCAGCGCAGGCCTGAACGATGCGAGGATGGCGACCACATTGGCATTATTCGTATTCACGTTTTGCGCGGCCAGCTTCTGCATTTCCATAAACAACGCACGCACCGCCACGCCTTTATCGAAAGCGATTTTGCGGCCGAGCAGATCGAGCGCCTGGATGCCAGTGGTGCCTTCGTAGATCGAGGTGATGCGCGCATCGCGCAGATATTGGGCGGCGCCGGTTTCTTCGACGTAGCCCATGCCGCCATGAATCTGCACGCCAAGCGAGGCGATCTCGATCGATTGTTCGGTGCACCAGCCTTTCACGACCGGCGTCAGGAGGTCGAACAGCGCCTGGCTTTCCGCGCGTTGTTGCGGATCGGGATGGCGCAGCGCGATGTCGAGCGCGCCTGCGGTGAAGTAGGCCAGCGCGCGCATCGCTTCGATTTGCGCTTTCATACTCATCAGCATGCGGCGAACGTCGGGATGATGAATGATGGTCACGCGCCCGCCGTTTTTCACACCGATCTCGCGGCCCTGCACGCGCTGTTTAGCGTAGGCGAGCGCGTGCTGGTAGGCGCGCTCGGCAATCGCAACACCTTCTGTGCCGACGCCGAGCCGCGCCAGATTCATCATCGTGAACATGTATTCGAGGCCGCGATTTTCCTCGCCGACCAGATAGCCGATCGCGCCGTCTTTGTCGCCGTACGCGATAACCGCGGTCGGGCTGGCGTGGATGCCGAGCTTGTGCTCGATCGAAACGCAATGCACGTCGTTATGGACGTCCAGGCTGCCATTTTCATTGACGAGAATTTTCGGCACAACGAAAAGCGAAATGCCTTTCGTTCCTTCCGGCGCATTCGGCGTGCGCGCGAGCACCAGATGAATGATATTTTCGGCGAGGTCGTGCTCGCCCCAGGTGATGAAGATTTTGGTGCCGTACAAGCGATAGCGATCGCCTTCGGGAACAGCGCGCGTGCGCACCGCCGAAAGATCCGAGCCGGCCTGCGATTCGGTCAGGTCCATGGTTCCAGTCCATTCGCCGCTGGTCAGTTTCGGCAAATAGCGCTGCTGGAGTTCGGGCGAACCGTGGCGGGTGATCGCCTCGACAGCACCCGAAGTCAGCATGGGACACAGGCAGAAAGCCATGTTCGCCGAATTCCAGATTTCCGAAACCGGGACCGAAACGATTTCGGGCAAACCCTGGCCGCCGAACTGCTGCTGGCCCGACAAGCCATTCCATCCCGCCTCGATGAATTGCCGATAGGCCTCGCGAAAACCGTCGGCGCTCGCGACCGCGCCGTCCGCGAACCGCGCGCCCTGCTGATCGCCGGGCCGATTCAGCGGCGCGAGAACGCCCGACGCAAACTTCGCCGCTTCGCCGAGCACGGCATCGACGAGTTCCCCATTGACTTCCTCGCAACCGGGCAGAGCGCTGATCCGATCGAGGCCAACCAGTTCCTCGATCACGAATTTCATATCCTGCAGCGGGGCGGTGTAATCAGACATGGCGTTCCTCTTCAGCCGGTAAATCAGGCCCTCGACGACTGGCCAGGTCTTTCTTGAATCGAAGCCGGATGTCGCATCGAAGCGTTTGGAATATCGTCCCCGGACATCGACGCGCCGTACACTACAGCTCGGCTGTCAACTCCTTTACCGCGCCGAACAAATCCGCGACCAGCCAGTAATCGGCGATCTGGAAAATCGGCGCGTCGGCGTCCTTGTTGATGGCGACGATGACTTTGCTTTCTTTCATGCCGGCAAGATGCTGGATGGCGCCGGAAATGCCGATCGCGATGTAAAGCTCGGGCGCGACGATCTTGCCGGTTTGGCCGACCTGAAGGTCGTTCGGCACATAGCCGGCATCGACTGCGGCGCGCGATGCGCCGACGGCGGCATTCAGCTTGTCGGCAAGCTGTTCGATCAGCGCAAAGTTTTCGCGGCTGCCGAGGCCGCGCCCGCCGGAAACGACGACGCGCGCTGCGGTCAGTTCGGGGCGCGCCGACTGACTCAGTTCGTGCCCAACGAACTCGACGATCCGGCTTGGCTCGAGCGCCGTCAGGTTCTCGATCATCGCCGACCCGCCATGCGCGGGCGCGAAGTCGAATCCGGTCGTGCGCACCGTGATGACCTTGATGCGATCCTGCGACTGCACCGTGGCCAACGCATTGCCCGCATAAATCGGCCGAACGAAGGTATCGGGCGATTGCACGGCAACGATGTCGGACACCTGGGCGACACCGAGGAAAGCGGCGACACGCGGCAGCAGATTCTTGCCGAAGCTGGTCGCGGGGGCGAGGATGTGCGTGTAGGAATCGGCGATCGAAACGATCAGGCCAGCGACCTCCTCGGCGAGCTGATGCGCATACTGCCCGGAATCGGCAACCAGAACTTTTTCAATGCCGGCGACCTTGGCCGCAGCCTGCGCCGCAGCCGCGCAAGCATGGCCCGCGACCAGAATGTGCAAGGGCTGACCGATCGCTTTCGCCGCGCTGACCGCACTCAAGGTCGCGGGCTTGAGCGTCGCGTGATCGTGTTCCGCGACGACCAGCGTTGCCATCAGATGACCTTCGCCTCGTGACGAAGTTTTTGCACAAGCTCCTTCACATCGGCGACGCGTTTGCCGGCGGCGCGCGTTTTTGGTTCCTCGACTTTCAGCGTGATCAGGGTCGGCCGGATATCGACGCCGAGCGCCTCCGCGGTCATCACGTCGATCGGTTTTTTCTTGGCCTTCATGATATTCGGCAGGCTCACGTAGCGCGGCTCGTTCAAGCGCAAATCGGTGGTGACAATCAGCGGCAGCTTGAACGCCAGCGTCTCCAGCCCGCCGTCGATTTCGCGCGTGACTTGCGCGTCCAGGCCATCGATCACGAGCTTCGACGCGAAGGTCGCCTGCGGCCAACCCATGAGCGCTGCGAGCATCTGGCCGGTCTGATTGGCGTCATCGTCTATTGCCTGCTTGCCGAGCATGACGAGGCCGGGCGCGGGCAATTCGCGGCAGATTAAAGCCTTGAGCAATCTGGCGACAGCGAGCGGTTGCACTTCAACCTGCGTTTCGACGAGGATTGCGCGGTCGGCGCCCAACGCAAGGGCCGTGCGCAGCGTCTCCTGGCATTGCGCGCTGCCGATCGACACCGCGACGATTTCGCTGGCTTTGCCAGCTTCCTTCAGACGCACCGCTTCCTCGACCGCGATTTCGTCGAACGGATTCATTGCCATCTTGAGATTGGCGATATCGACACCGCTGCCATCGTTTTTGACGCGGACCTTGACGTTGAAATCGACGACTCGTTTTACTGCAACGAAAATTTTCATCGTGCGCTTCGCATCCTTTGTCGCATCCTTTGTCGATTGATTGCCAGGGGTTGACGTGCTGGGTTTGCTTTGTCGGCAAGGCAAAGCTTCGGTCAGCGCGATCCTGGTTTCCTGAACAAGGCCGCGAGTTCGCCGACCACGCCGCGCCGGAACGCGAGCACGCATAGCACGAAAATCGCGCCGGTAATCACCGTCACCCACTCACCGAGCCCGGAGGCATAGTTCTGCAGCCCGACGACGATGGCAGCGCCTGCAATCGGCCCGAACACCGTGCCCATGCCGCCAAGCAATGTCATCAGCACGACTTCGCCGGACATATGCCAATGCACATCGGTCAGCGAGGCGAGCTGGAACACCAGGGTCTTGGTCGAACCGGCAAGGCCCGACAGCGCCGCGGACAACACGAACGCGACCAGCTTGTATTTGTCGACGTCGTAGCCGAGCGAAATCGCGCGCGGCTCGTTCTCGCGAATCGCTTTCAGCACCTGGCCGAACGGCGAATGGATTGCGCGGTAAATAATCCAGAAGCCGATGCAAAACACAACGAGCACGAAAAAATACATGGTGTTGATCTGCGACAAATCGATGATGCCGAACAGATGGCCGCGCGGAACGCCCTGCAAACCGTCTTCGCCGCCGGTAAAACGGAACTGCAGCGCGAGGAAATAAATCATTTGCGCAAGCGCCAGTGTGATCATCGCGAAATAGATTCCAGCGCGGCGGATGGCGAGGCTGCCGACGACGAAGCCGAGCATCGCAGCGGTCGCCATCCCCGCCAACAGGCCTAGTTCCGGCGTAAAACCGAGGTTTCTGACGGCGTGCCCGGTAACGTAGGCAGCGCCGCCGAAAAAGGCCGCGTGGCCGAACGACAGCAGGCCGGTGTAGCCGAGCAGCAGGTTGAACGCGCAGGCAAACAGGGCGAAGCACAACAGCTTCATCAGGAATACCGGGTAGACGAACATCGGCGCGACGATCAAGGCGGCGAGCAGCACCAGCATGATGACGTAATCGCGTTTCATGGCGTCCTTCATTCCTGCGAAAGCAGGAATCTCCCGGCAATGACACAATCTCCCTGCTTCCGCAGCGGTGATACTTTGAACAGGAATCCGATGTAAGGAACGAGCGGCTTTTGCACGTGTAAGAGAACCATACGGATTGTCATTTCTCTCTGCCGAACAAACCTGCCGGACGCACCAGAAGCACGATCACCATGATCACGAATACGACGACAGCGGACGCTTCCGGGTAATAGACGCGCGTCACACCTTCGACCAGGCCCAGGCCGAGTCCGGTGACGATCGAACCGAGTATCGACCCCATGCCGCCGATGACGACAACCGCGAAAACGACAATGATCAAATTCGAGCCCATCACCGGGTTCACCGAAAAAACCGGCGCCGCCAGCACGCCGGCGAAGGCCGCGAGCGCAACGCCATAGCCGTAAGTCAGGGTGATGAGCAGCGGCACATTGACGCCGAATGCCTGCAGCAATTTCGGGTTTTCGGTTCCGGCGCGCAGGTATGCGCCGAGCTTGGTGCGTTCGATGACGAACCAGGTCGCAAGACAAACCACAAGCGATATCGCGATCACCCAGCCGCGGTATTTCGGCAGGAACATGAAGCCGAGATTCCAGGCGCCGCCGAGCGCTTCCGGCACCGTGTAGGGCTGGCCTGAGATACCGTAAAAATAGCGGAACAGGCCTTCGATAATCAGCGCCAGACCGAATGTCAGCAACAAGCCGTACAGGTGATCGAGGTGATACAGACGTTTCAGCATCAGCCGTTCCAGCAGCATGCCGAAGATGCCGACGGCAAGCGGCGCCAGCACCAGCGCCAGCCAGTAATTAATGCCGAAATACGTGAGGCCGATCCATGCCAGAAAAGCGCCCATCATGTAGAGCGCGCCGTGGGCGAAATTGATGATGTTGAGCAGACCGAAAATAATTGCCAGACCGAGGCTCAGCACCGCATAGAACGAGCCGTTGATCAGGCCAACCAGAAGTTGCCCGAATAGCGCCTGCGTCGGAACGCCGAAAATTTCAGTCATGTGTTAACAGTGAATACAAATGGCGAACAGGACGGCTCTCGTTGCAGTTGCCCTGGTTCACTGTTCGCCGTTCGCCGTTCGCCGTTTGCTGTTTGCTGTTTACTTCTTGACCAGCGGGCACCTGCTCTCGGAGAGCGGCTGGAACGCCTGATCGGCCGGAATGACTTGCCGGATATTGTAATAATCCCAGGGCTGCTTCGATTCATCCGGTTTCTTCACTTGCGCCAGATACATGTCATGCACCATGCGGCCGTCCTCGCGGATCTTGCCGTTTTTGGCAAAGAAATCGGTGACCGGCGTTGCTTTCATGGCCTTCATGACGGCTGACGTCTCATCCGAGCCCGCGGCTTTGACCGCCTTCAGATAGTGCATGACAGCAGAATACTGGCCGGCTTGCACCATCGTCGGCATACGCTTGTGCTTGTCGAAAAAACGCTTCGACCAGGCGCGGGTATCATCGTCGAAATCCCAGTAAAAGCCGGTCGTCAAATACATGCCCTGCGTGGCTTTCAGGCCGAGCGCATGGACATCGCTGATGAACATCAGGAGGCCGGCCAGGGTCGCCTTGGGCGTGATGCCGAATTCGGCGGCCTGCTTGATCGAATTCGTGGTATCGGTTCCAGCGTTGGCCAATCCGATGACTTTCGCGCCCGATGCTTGCGCTTGCAAAAGGAATGACGAGAAATCCGTCCCCGGGAACGGATGGCGAACCGCACCTAGCACCTTGCCGCCGTTCGCTTTGACGACCGCCGTCGTATCGGCTTCGAGCGAATGGCCGAACTTGTAATCCGCGGTCAGGAAGTACCAGGTATCGCCTCCCTGTTTGACTACGGCCTTGCCGGTGCCATTCGCCAGCGAATACGTGTCGTAGGTCCAATGCACGTTGGTGTCCGTGCATTCTTCGTTGGTGATCGCGGTCGACGCCGCGCCCGACACCAGCGTAATCTTGTTTTTTTCCTTCGCGACTTTCATAACCGCCAGCGCAGTCGAAGTCGTGACCAGTTCGGTGATGACATCGACTGCCTGCGTGTCAAACCATTCGCGCGCTTTATTGGCCGAGATGTCGCCCTTGTTCTGATGATCGGCGGAAACCATTTCGATTTTGAAATCCGGTTTCGCCTGCGCCTTGAAGTCGTCGATCGCCATTTGCGTTGCCAGCACCGCTCCCGAGCCGGCCAAATCGGAATACAAACCGGAAAGATCGGTCAACACGCCGATTTTGACGACGCCGCCGGAAACTTTTCCAGGCTCCCCTGAAGGCGCGGCCGCAGTCGCAGGGCCCCCTGCCGGAGGTGTCGCCGCAGTGGAAGGCGTGGCCGCCGGGTCCGCTGTCTTGGGCGATTCTTCTTTCTTGCCGCACGCGGCGAGCGCGAGCGTAAGCGCCGCGCCGACCAGCACCGCTTTGTGATTCAAGTTCAATTTCATTTCAGTTCCTCCAATGGTTAAACGCCGAGATACTCGTGCAATTTATTCATTTTCGAATTCAAATCCCGCGCTTCGATCATCATGACAATTTTGCCGTTTTCAAGCACGTAATGGCGGTCGGCGATTGGCGCCGCGAAGTGAAAATTCTGCTCCACAAGAACGATCGTATAGCCGCGCTCTTTCAACTGCCGCAGCACTTTTGCCAGCGTCTGCACGATGACCGGCGCCAATCCCTCGCTGATTTCATCAAGCAGCAGAAGCTTGGAGCCGGTGCGCAGGATTCTGGCCATTGCGAGCATTTGCTGTTCGCCCCCCGACAAGCGCATTCCGGGGCTCGCTTTACGCTCTTTCAGGTTCGGAAACATTTCGTAAATCTCGCTGAGCGGCATGCCTCCCTGTTCCGTTTCAGGAGGCAGCAGAAGGTTTTCTTCGCACGACAGACTCGCGAAAATGCCGCGCTCCTCGGGACAATAGCCGATGCCGAGGCGGGCGATCTTGTGAGTCGGCGTGGCGATGATTTCGCGGCCATTCAATGCAATCGAACCGCTGCGCTTGCCGACGAGGCCGAGTATGGACTTCAGAGTCGTCGTGCGCCCCGCGCCATTGCGCCCGAGCAGCGTAACGAGTTCGCCCTTGTTCACGGCGAAACTGATGCCGTGGAGGATGTGCGATTCGCCGTAGAACGCGTGGAGGTCCGCGACTTGCAGCAATGTCGCGGCAGCCCCGGCGCTGACGCCGCCAGGCACTACGGCTTGCTCAGTGGGCGGTGCCGACATAGGCTTCCAGTACCCGCGGATTTTTCGATACTTCCGAATACGGACCTTCGGCGAGTATCGCGCCGCGCTGCAGAACGGTGATCGTATCGGACAGATTGGCGACAACACTCAAATTGTGTTCGACCATCAATATCGTGCGCTCGGCCGACACCTTGCGGATCAATTCGGTGACGCGGCTGACATCTTCGTGGCCCATGCCCTGGGTCGGCTCATCGAGCAGCATCAGCTCAGGGTCGAGAGCCAGTGTGGTTGCGATTTCGAGCGCACGTTTGCGCCCGTACGGAAGCTCCGCGGTGATGTGTTGCGCAAACGACGTCAGATCGACGCCTTCGAGCAGTTGCATGGCGCGCTCATTCCACTGGAGCAGCGATTTGTCCGAGCGCCAGAAATGAAAGTTGATGCCCGATTTGCGCTGCAAGCCGATGCGAACGTTCTCGAGCACTGTCAGATGCGGAAACACCGCGGAGATCTGGAACGAACGGATCACGCCGCGACGGGCGATCTGCGCCGCCTTGTCGGAGGTGATATCGACGCCGTTGAACAGAATCGTGCCGGCGCTCGGCGCGAGGAATTTGGTCAGCAGATTGAAAACAGTCGTCTTGCCCGCGCCGTTGGGGCCGATCAGCGCATGAATGCTGCCGCGCCTGACCTTCAGATTGACGTCCTTGACTGCGACGAACCCCTTGAATTCCTTGGTCAGCTTGCTGGTTTCGAGTATGGTGTCGCCGGCCATTCTGAGCGGGTCGATGTGACTTTGGTCAATGTCCGAGGATTGCGGATCGAGTTTCAATGCTAAAATCGCCTGCGGAAGATAGCTTAAAGGTGGCGCGTAGGCGGCGTGGGAAACGGTGGCGTGTGAAGCGCCAAAATCATGGTAATGGCGTTAACAGCCTTTAGCAATGCATGGGAAGCGGAACGAATTTTAATAATCCGGCTGCGATCGAAGCTGCGCGCGCGGTACGAGACCGGCAAATGAACCAAGCCGGCGGGAAGCGACCAAAATAAGGCAACCAGAAAGGAGAAAACATGGGCAAATCGATCGTCGGTCTCGTCAATACGTGGGACGAAGCCGAAAAAGTCAAACAGGCCCTGATCGGCCAGGGTTTCCGCAGGGAAGAAATCAACAGCGGCTTCGACAATCCTGATGGTCAACACGCCAAATATCCGATCGGCGGCGATGAATACGCGGATCCCGGCGCGCGGAAAGGCGGCAAGGGCGCCGCCATGGGAATGATCATCGGCGGCGTTATCGGCGCCATCGCCGGATTTTCGCTTTCGCTGATCCCGGGCTTTCTGGATACGATCCCGGCGATCGGCCTGATTCTGGGCGCGCTCGGCGCCGGCATCGGCGCCTACACGGGCTCGATGGCGGGCGGCGTTAAAAAAATGGGCAGCGAAAAAGAGAGCGCCGCGCTGCAGAGGAAGCCCGCTTCCACCGGAGAAGTGTTTATCGCCGTCAACGCTCGCGATAACCAGGCCGAACAACTGGCGATGAAAGTCTTGCGGGATAACGGCGCGCGCGACGTGAAACAGCATTCGAGAGATTTTTTTCGGGACGTCAAGGCGCAAGGCGGCAAAACCAACGAAAAGCTCGTCAAGTAAGCGAAGTTGCGGGCGGCCTGGGCTCGTCAGATATTTTTTGTCTGTTCGCGCAGCAGAAATTTCTGGATTTTGCCCGTCGAAGTCTTCGGCAGCGGCCCAAACACAACGTGCCTCGGCGCCTTGAACCGCGCCATGCGCTCGCGGCAAAAAGCGATGATTTCCTGGTCAGTGACATCGTTGGCGTCGTTTTTCAAGGTCACGAAAGCGCACGGCGTCTCGCCCCATTTATCATCCGCCTTGGCGACGACCGCGGCCTCCAGAACGGACGGATGACGATAGAGAACATCCTCGACTTCGAGCGTTGAAATATTTTCGCCGCCGGATATGATGACGTCCTTGGATCGATCCTTGATCTTGACATAGCCGTCGGCCTGCATGACGGCGAGATCGCCGGAATGGAACCAGCCGCCGGCAAATGCTTCCTCGGTCGCTTTCCGGTTTTTCAGGTAACCGCGCATCGTAATATTGCCGCGGAACATGATTTCGCCCATGGTTTCGTTATCCCACGGCACCGGCTTCATCGTCTCGGGGTCGAGCACCGTCATGCCTTGTTCGAGCAGGTAAGCGACGCCTTGCCGGCCGTTTTTCTGCGCGCGTTCCTCGAGCGTCAGATCCATCCATTCCGGATGCTTGGCGCACACGGCAGCCGGACCGTAGGTTTCGGTAAGCCCATAGACGTGGGTCAGGTTGAATCCCATGCGCTCCATGCCTTCGATGACGACAACCGGCGGCGCAGCACCCGCCACCAGCGCCGAAACACCCGTGATTCCCTGCTTCCATTCCGCCGGCGCGTTGATCAAGGTGTTGTGCACGACCGGCGCGCCGCAATAATGCGTGACCTTGTGCTCGCGCATCAGATCGAATATGACTTCGGCATCGACACGGCGCAGACAAACGTTGGTGCCGACGGCTGCCGCGATACTCCACGGGAAACACCAGCCGTTGCAGTGAAACATGGGCAGCGTCCACAGATAAACCGGATGGCGCGGCATACCCCAGTCGAGGATATTGTTGAGCGCGTTCAGGTAGGCGCCGCGATGATGATAGACGACGCCTTTCGGATTGCCGGTTGTGCCTGAAGTGTAGTTCAGCGAGATCGCATCCCATTCGTCGGCCGGCAGCAACCACTGAAATTCCGGGTCGCCCTCCTCCAGAAACGCTTCGTAATCCTGCTCGCCGAGCCGTTTGTTTGCCTGGTACGCCTGCTCGCTCCGCACATCATCGGACGTCAATCGGCTGCCGGCGAAATAGTCCGAATCGTCGATGTCGATCACCAGCGGTTTATCTTCGAGCAGCGCCAGGGCTTTTTCGATGACAGGCGAAAATTCGCGCTCGGTCAGCAGCATCCTGGCTTCGCCATGCTTCAGCATGAACGCGAGAGTCTCGGCGTCAAGCCGCGTGTTCAAGGTATTCAGCACCGCGCCCGCCATCGGCACGCCGAAATGCACGTCGAACATCGCGGGAACATTCGGCGCCATCACCGCGACCGTGTCGCCGGCGCCGATGCCGCGCCTGGCCAGGGCGGAAGCGAGCCGGCGGCAACGCATATAGGTTTCCCGCCACGTGATCCGCCGATTGCCGTGAATGGTCGCGATGCGATGCGGATAAACATAGGCCGCTCGTTCGAGAAAACTCAGCGGCGACAGCGGCACATGATTCGCCGGATTTTTGTCGAGCCCGACTTCGTAAGCATCAGACATCATCTTTCTCCTCGCCCACTCGGGGAATGACACCCCTGTTGCTGTTCATTATGGAATTTCAGTAACGGAGCGCGAATTCGCGCTCGGACCGCTGCTCATTCGCCCGGAGTATGCACATCGTTCTTGCTGCACCTTCCGCCCCGGTCTTTTCCGCCGCCCATTCCAGGTCGCCCTCGTCCGGCGTCAGGCCTTCCTGCTCCCTGTCGAGATTTTTGACGAAAGCGATCTCGACCAGGATCGGGAAATGGTCGGAACCGAAGGCCGGCAGCCGGGCAAGATTCACCACCGCGAAATGATCGCTGTGAAACAGGTGATCGAGCGGCCAGCGCAGAAACGGATAGCTGGCGTGAAACGTGTTGTACATCCCGCGTCCGACACGCGGATCGAGCAGCCCGCTGATCTTCCGAAACAGGCGCGTGGTGGCCGACCAGGCGACGTCGTTCAGATCACCGTCGCCGATGACGGGCGCGCCGCTTTCCGAATCCGCAACGCTTTTCGCGACGGCAATCAGTTCGGCATCGCGCTCTGAAGAACCGGGTTCTCGGTCGGACTCGGCGGTTTCGGGTGCACGCAGTGCATCCTGACACGGCGACCGGAAGGGAGCACGAGCAACGCGTGCATCGATGGGATATCCGGCTCGACGAGAAACTGGATCGCGCCGTCCTCGATCAGCAAACGCGAGTAGACGTGCATGCCGTATAAATTGTCGAGCGGGCATTTCATCGAGTGCGGATACTCGCGATCGAGCACGTCGAGCTGGTTCTGCCACCACAAGTCGGTTTCAACCGCAATGATGACATCAGGTCGCGCGTCATTGATGATGCGCAACAGGCCATCGGCATTGCGGTTCGGCATCAGCACATTGACGCCCATGATGCGCAAGGACTCTTTTGGGTCGGCATTGCCGACCGATTTCACTTCCTTGCGATGCAGAGGCGTGAACGGAAATATCCACCATGCCTGATAGACGAGACAAGCGAGCGTCACGGCAATCAATACCCATGAACTGCGTTGCGACCAGTCCAGCGCAAGCCACTCGATCGCCAGCAAAAGCAGCCCGGCCGCCGCGTATTGCAAGCGCGGGAAATCCTGCCCGCGCACCCACCAGGCCTCATAGCGCCAGATCGGCAGCAGCGTTAGCAGCGTCAGCAATGCGACCAACCCGGCGAGCAACCAAAACGTCATGTTCTTCCCTCGTTGATTCGCAGGGCTTCTGGATTCCCGCTCGCGCGGGCGTGACCTCAATTCACTTCGACGTCCGCTCCGAATCAGGCGTCGTAAGCGAAAGCGTGTCTGACGCCAGACGAAAAAAATAGGCGAACCAGG
>JACDAM010000173.1 GCA_013695435.1 Burkholderiales bacterium
GAATAATACAGACCGCCCTTGGGCTTGCCGTACAGGCCGCTTTTGATGCTGGTCAGCATGCGCTGCATGTCGAGCGTAGCCGCAGCGCGATCGCGGCGGCAAAACATCATCGACATGCCGGGCGCGACCCAATCGCCGATGGCGATGATTTTATTGGTCGGATCGATGCCGACCAGATTTCGCACCAGATAATCGGCGTCGCCGTCCGGGCGCTCGCTGCCCGGAATCGGCAGCCCGGCGAAGATGAGACCGCCGACGCGGTTCAGATCGCTCGCCAGGGTATCGCCAATGTCCGCCATGAAGACATCGAGCGCAGGCCGATCATCGAGTGTCATGATCAGATTGCGCTGGCAGCCGGTAATGGTGTGCGGTTTGGCGATGGGCGTGCAGCCCTGCGTGAGCCGCGTCGAGATGACGACCTCGCTCGCGAACAAGACCCCGGAGGCGCCGCCCCGGAGCGCGCGATTGGCGATTTGCACATTGCGGCGCCGCGAGCTGGTCAGGCCGCCGACGACAAACCCGCTTTCGATGTGATTGGTCAATTCGAGGATGATTTCGGCGATCGCGGCATTGGCTGGATCGCCGTGCACGACCGCGAAATTGGCCGGTGCTGAACCGCATTTCAGCGCGCGGTTCATGGAGGGGGCGCCGAGATCCTCGGCGCTGTTCAAACCCGAGAAAATACGGAACGAGCCCTTGTCGAAGGTTCCCAGCATTACTGCCAGCGCCGGCTGATCCAGGTACTCGCGGCCGCTTGCGCAAATGCCGATGCCGACGGCGCCCGTCCATTGCCGCACGCTGCTGTGCTGTTTCAAATACGCGAGAATCCTGCTTGTGTCGTCGGCAAGGTAGTCTGTAATGTAGAGGAAACCGAGGTTGGCGTCCTGAGCGGTGCCGTCGAGCTGCGTCAGGCACGCGTCGGCGGCGTCCTGCCACGTTGAGGCGGCGGCATGCGCGTAACTGAATTCGGGCATCGGGGAAGCGGGGTAATGACAGGGGTTGTGCCGAGTATAATGGCTTTGCCATCGGCATCAACTGCGGGCATCTATTGCGGAGGCGGCAAATCTTAATCGAAACACAGGAAACGATAACGACAAGCAATGAATCTCGACAGAGTCAATTCAGGGACTGACGTTCCCGACAACGTGAACGTGATCATCGAAATTCCGATGAACGCGGATCCGATCAAGTATGAGCTCGACAAGGAAACCGGCGCCCTGTTCGTGGACCGCTTCATGTCGACAGCGATGTTTTATCCGTGCAATTACGGCTATATCCCGCACACCTTGTCGGACGATGGCGATCCGGTCGACGTGCTGGTGATCAGCCCTGTGCCGCTGATCAGCGGCGTGGTCGTGCGTTGCCGGCCGGTCGGCATGCTGAGAATGACCGATGAGGCCGGCGAGGATTGCAAGCTGCTTGCCGTGCCGATCGACAAGATCATCAATGTCTACCGGCACATCAAGGATCCGAAAGATCTCGCCGAGCTCACGCTTGCGCGCATTTCGCACTTTTTCGAGCACTACAAGGATCTGGAAACCGGCAAATGGGTCAAGATCGAAGGCTGGGTCGGCGCCGACGACGCCAAAGCTGAAGTCATGGCCGGCATCGAGCGTTATCAGAATGCCGCGCAAAAACCGAGGTTCTAGGCCCGGCGGCCGCGGATGGGCGCTGTGGACGATTCGAGCGTGTTCACTATCCGGATTTTTTTGGAGATGGTTTCAAGTTTCCCGGAATTTTGTGTTGGAGCAGCTATCAGATTCTGATCAGCGCCCTGCTCGGTCGAGCGTTGAGCGCGCCATAACGTCCACCCCCGGAGGAGCCCGTGCACCGACGCGAATTCATAAAACTGTGTGCAGGCGCAACCGCCCTCGCCGCGCAGCAATCGCTGGCCGCTGACCAGCTCGCCCAACCGCGCTTCCACCAACGCGCGCTACTGATCGATCACGATGGGCAGCCATTGCAGGCGGGCAGGCTCGCTGTCAATCGCAACTACATATTCCATTATCCGTTTGCTGCGACACCGTGTTTTTTGCTGAATCTTGGCAAGCCCGCAGGCGCGGCGGTCAATCTCAAAACCAGCGACGGCAAGAGCTACGAATGGCCGGGCGGGGTCGGCAGCGGGCGCGCCATCGTCGGCTATTCGGCGATCTGCGCGCACAAGCTTGCGTATCCGACACGCCAGATCAGCTTCATCAGCTTCCGCGGCGCGGTCAACGCGGAAAGCCAGGCGCGCGCCAACACGATTCATTGCTGCGCCGAACACAGCGAATACGATCCGGCCGCAGGCGCGCGCGTGCTGGGCGGGCCCGCGCCGCAGCCGCTGGCCGCAATTCTGCTCGAACACGACAGAGCGAGCGACGGCCTGACCGCGGTGGGCACCCTCGGCGGCGAGCTATTCAACGCGTTTTTCGACAAATATAATTTCAAGCTCGCGCTCGAACATGGCCCCGGCGCGCAGCAATCGGTCGCAGGCCGAACGGTGGTCAGCCAAATGGAAAATTATTGTCAGCAGGAGATACGCTGCTAAGGGCCGCCTTTCCAACCACGGCCACCCTTTCACCACGAGGAGAAAACCATGAAAAACCTGATCGCGATCGCAGCAGGATCGGTATTGATCTCAGCCTGCGCCGGAATAGCCGGCACGACCGAAAAAAGCGCCGTCGCCTTTCTGCAGCCGACGCAAGGCAACCAGGCGAACGGCGCGGTGACGTTTTCGCAAAGCGGCAATACCGTATTCGCCGAAGCCAAAGTCGCGGGTTTGACGCCCGGCTCGCACGGTTTTCACATTCACGAAAAAGGCGATTGCAGCGCGCCCGATGCGACCAGCGCCGGCGGCCACTTCAACCCCGACGGTGCGCCGCACGGCGCGCCGCAGAGCGCAAAACGTCATGCCGGCGATTTGGGCAATTTGACCGCGGACAAGTCGGGCGAGGCGACTCTGAAGATTCGGGTTCCCGGCGTAACGCTTGCCGACGGACCGAATAGCATCAAAGGCAAAGGCGTGATCGTGCACGCCATGCCCGATGACTTGACTTCGCAGCCGGCCGGCAATGCCGGACCACGCATTGCGTGCGGCGTGATCAGTCTGCGTTGACCATGTGAATCGCTGGCCCGGACCGCGTGTAAGGCTCCGGCTACGGTGGCGCCGCAGCGATTGGCGCAGCCATGCCGATGCGCCGCGGCCTTCACCCCCGACCGGGCACGTTCACAGACGTCGCCCGGCAAGGCCAGCCGACCATTGGCGCGTTATACTGCAACTTCACCAAACACGCGGAGGCGATCATGCATTCACGCACGTTCTCGATAAGCTTGCTGTTAGCGGTTGCCAGCACCAGCGCCGTTGCGCACGATGAGGGCGCGATGGATGGCAGACTGCACAGCCATCCATCAGCAGAAACGATGATCGTCGATGCGCTGGTTGCGCGACCGCTCGGCATTATTGCGACTGTGATCGGCGCCGCGACCTGGGTCGTCTCGCTGCCATTCAGCCTGCCGAGCGGCAGCGCCGGCGAAGCCGCGCACACGCTGGTCGGCACCCCGGCGCGCTACACGTTCAACCGACCGCTGGGCGAGTTTCCGGACGACCACGGTTATTATCATGCGTCGCGCGGCGATGGCTATACCGAGTAGCGGCACGTTATTGCGGCAGAATAGGCGCTCGCCAGAGCATTGCGCATCAATCCCAAGCTCGACCGCGCCAGGTACGAGCTTGGTATGGCGCATCACAAGCTTGGCCATGTCGAGAAGGTTCGCGAGATCATCCAACATCTAGCGGTTTTCGATCCGAATTTCACCAATCAGTTGATGCAGGACAGCGGAGAAACCGTCCAGCTGCGCTGAGCCGAGTTTGCCCCGCCAAATCGAATATCCACGCCGACGGGGCGCGTGGCTCATCTTTCCTCATCTTTCATTCCGCCGCTCGCATCCGCTTGCCTGCGCTTTATTCGCTCGCATGAAAACAACCGTCCGCGTCGTCGATACGCTGCTGGCGATTACGCCTGACGACTGGAACAGGCTGGCCGTCGACGATCCGTTTCTGCGCCACGAATTCTTGTCGGCCCTGCACGAGACCGGCTGCGCGAGCGCCGAAACCGGCTGGGCGCCGGTTTTTATCACGGTCTGGCAGGGCGATGCGCTGCAGGCAGCGATGCCCTTGTATGTGAAGTCGCACTCCTATGGCGAATACGTGTTCGACTGGGCGTGGGCCGACGCCTACCAGCGCCACGGTCAACGCTATTACCCAAAGCTGCTCGGCGCCGTGCCGTTCACGCCGGTCACAGGCTCGCGCCTGCTGACCTGTGCGACGGGCGAGGCGCGCGACAATCTGGTCGATTCGCTGACGCAGGCTGCGCTCGATCTCGCGCGCGACCTCGATGTGTCGTCGCTGCACATCCTGTTTCCGCCCGAGCGTGAGGCGTGCGCGCTGAAGGCTGCCGGGCTGCTGGTGCGGCAAGGAGTGCAATTTCGCTGGCGCAACCGGATCGGACTCGCGGGAAACGATACCGGCGAGCAGGCGGCTTATGCGAGCTTCGACGATTTCCTCTCTGAATTGAACCATGCCAAGCGCAAAAAAATCCGTCAGGAACGGCGCAAGGTGGGCGATGCCGGAATTCGATTCGAATGGCTGCGCGGCGGCGACATCAGCGATGCGCATTGGACGTTTTTCAATCGCTGCTACCGTAACACCTATCGCCAGCATCATTCGACGCCGTACTTGAATCTGGCGTTTTTTCGGCGTCTGGGCCGCACCATGCCGCGGCACGTTCTGCTGATTGTTGCGTTGCGCGACAACGAACCGATCGCCGCCGCTCTGAATCTCTGCAACAGCGCCACCGTTTACGGGCGCTACTGGGGCGCGCTGGAATACCATCCGGGGCTGCACTTCGAGACTTGCTACTATCAGGCGATCGAGTTCTGCATCGCCAACCACATGCGCACAGTCGAAGGCGGCGCCCAGGGCGAGCACAAGCTCGCGCGCGGTTTCCTGCCGGCGCAGACGTGGTCGGCGCATTGGCTCGCGCACCCTGAATTCGCCGCCGCCATCGAGCATTATCTGGCGCGCGAAACATGCGGGATTGCAGGCTATATCGACGAACTGCACGAGAGCAGTCCGTTCAAAAGCGGTGCGGGGTATTGACAACGATCGTGCTGAAAGCGTCCCCACCCCGGTCCTCCCCAGCAAGTGTGGAGGGAGCGAACCGGAGCAGCGTACGGTTGCTTTGCCCCGCTAGGAATCATCTTCATTTTTTGTTACCTTCGAATCGATGCCTTCGATGAATCCAGCATGAAATTCTGCAGCAATTGCGGCCGTGCCGTCGTGTTCAAAGTGCCGCCTGGCGACAATCTGCCGCGCTATTCCTGCGACGCGTGCGCGGTCATTTATTACCAGAATCCGAAGATCGTCGTCGGCTGTATACCGGAATGGGAGGACAGGATTCTGCTGTGCAAACGCGCGATCGAACCGCGCTATGGACTGTGGACGCTGCCCGCCGGCTTCCTGGAAAACGGCGAGACGACAATGGCGGGCGCAGCGCGCGAAACGCTCGAGGAAGCGTGCGCCCGCGTTCAAATCGACACCTTGTATGCGCTGTACAACCTGCCGCACATCAACCAGATCTACATGCTGTTTCGCGCGCGCCTGCTCGATCTGGATTTTCGTGCGGGCGCCGAGTCGCTGGAAGTGAAGCTCTATGCCGAACCCGATATCCCGTGGCAGGAGATCGCGTTCGCGGCCGTACGCAAGACGCTGCTGCATTACTTCGAGGACCGCCAAGCCGGCCGCAGCGGCGGTCGGGTACACATCGGCACGATAGAAGCGCCGGCGGTATCGCCTGCCGCGATGAAAACGACGTAGCGTGGATTGAGGCTACCTCGGGTGCGAGTGCGGCCTACTCCTGCCTACGCCGCGCGCAACGCCTCGACGATGTTCAGGCGCGCTGCCCGCGCCGCCGGCAGAAAGCCGCCTATGAAACCCATGGCAAGCGCGAACAGCAGCGAATTCACGACGATCCGCAGGTTCAGCGTGAAGCCGAACGCCAGTTCCGAAAACGATTGCCAGTTCATGGTCGAAATCGTCATCAATTGCATCAGCGATGCCAGCGCGATGCCGGCAACGCCGCCGATCGCTGCCAGCAGCAGCGCTTCAACCAGGAATGCCGCGAGGATGTTTTTCTTCTGAAAGCCGAGCGCGCGCAAGGTGCCGATTTCGGCCGTGCGATTGGCGACCGAAGAATACATCGTGATCATCGCGCCGATAATTGCGCCGATCGAAAAAATCACCGACAGGCTGAGTCCCAGAATCTTGATGAAGTTCGACAGCAGCGCTGACTGCTCGGCGTAGAACAGGGTTTCGCGTTTGGCTTCGAGCGTCAGGCGCGGATCGCTTTCGATGCGCTCCTTGAGCGCGGTAAACCCGCGGCCGTCGGCGAGTTTGACGACGACCGAAGAATACACCGGGCGCCGGAACGCCTGCATCAATTGCACGGCGTCGCCCCAAATCTCCGATTCGAAGCCGCTGTTGCCGGCATCGAACACGCCGACCACGGTCCATTCGCGCAGGCCGAAGCGAAGCGTCTCGCCGATTCCGGCGCCGTTAAAGCGCTCGGCGATATTGCGGCCGGCGATGATTTCCGACGAGCCCGGCCGGAACATGCGCCCTTCGCTGATTTCGACTTGCGGGCGCAATGCGATCCCGGCTTCGCCGATGCCGCGCACGATGACGTTCGATGGCTTACCGGAATCGCGTTTCGGCAGCGTCACCAGCACCACGACTTCTTTGGATATCAGCCGCTCGCCGGCGCCATCGCGTGCGACCTCCGGATCGGTTTCGACGATCGCCGCCTGCGGCCGCTCGACACCGCTTTGCACCTCCGTACCGGCCGAGCGCCGCGTGACTACGACATTGTCATAGGAGCCGGTATCGACCAGCGTCTGGTTCAACCCCTGATCGAGCATCTGCACGGTCGCGAATACGAACACGACCATCGCCATGCCGCCCGCGGTCAGCAGCGTAGTGAGCTTGCGCGTCAGCAGATTGCGGGCGATGTAGGAAAAGGGAATCTTCATCCTGCTGACGCATCCGGCGACGCTTGGGTCAACGGCGGCGCGATGTCTTCGAGGCTGCGGCGCTCGGCGTCGACGCCGATAATCGCTTCGACCAGACCGGCTGCGATCATCAGCGCGGCGCCGAGCAGATAACCTGTCAGCACTTCCGACGTGAGCCCGGTTTCGATCAGATTACCGAACACCAGCGGCCCCGAGATGCCGCCGACCGCGGTGCCGATGGCGAAAAAGAACGCGATAGCCATGGCGCGGATTTCCATTGGAAAAATCTCGCTCGCCGTCAGATACGCCGCGCTGGCGCCGGCCGACGCGAAGAAAAACACGATCATCCACGCGATCGTCTGCGTCAGCGCCGTCAGCAATCCTTCGGCGAACAGGGCGCCGGTGAGCGCGAGCAGAAGGCCGGACAGAATGTAGGTGCCGGCAATCATCTTGCGCCGCCCTACGCTATCGAACAGCGGCCCGAGCAATGCCGGACCGAGGAAGTTGCCGATCGCAAACGGAATCAGGTACAGCGGCGCCGAGCCCGATGGGACGTTATAGAACGTGGTCAGCACCAGCACGTAAGTGAAAAAAATCGCGTTGTACAAAAATGCCTGGCCGGTGAACAGTGAGAAACACAGCAGCGAGCGCTTCGGATACAGGCTGAACATGGTCCGCGCGACCAGGACGAAGCCGATCGCGCCGCGCGGGCGTATCGTCAGCGGCCGCGCG
>JACDAM010000174.1 GCA_013695435.1 Burkholderiales bacterium
GGCCTTGCGAGAGGTCGAGTGGAAGACTTTCCAAGCGGCCAAGGAGGCTTGGGACGAGTGTGACCGGCGTGCAGGAAGAAATCCACCGAAGTTGACGCTAGACGATATCTGAAAGTATGCAACTGAGGGTTCGGCATTGCCGTACGCAATTCAGCCGCGCGGTCGAGTATTGCTGCTGGATTTGTCGCTGATCAGTGGTAGGAAAACGTTTGGCATGTCACCGATTATTAGGATCGAATAATCGGTCAGGCTGTAGCCCCCCAAATCGTAGTGTGATCCAATCGTCGTCGTTATCCTCTTGGCGCACGATTTCAACGCTCGTAATCATAAGCCCTTTTGCATCTAGGTTCCGGAGTTGGACGGCGAGCATATCTTGACTTTCAGAGAACTCCTCGTATGAAATCTCTCCAGCCAATAGTTTCTGTAGCGTGAGAAGTGAAACTTTGACTTCGTTACCTGTCATCATGCCTCCTCCAAAACTTGCAGGCCATCGATACTTTCGCAAAGCGTTATTCGGCGTTGAGGACGGAACCGGTAACTGCGCCACCGCCGCATTCATTATCCGAAGGAAATCCTCCGAGCGAATACTACTATCGGCGCAATGAGATGCCGGAATCAAACGACCTCGCAGTTCTAAGCGATTGTGCAGACCTCCGAATCCCCACGGCCGATGTACCGTCAGCGTGACGATTGCGTGGATTCGGTTTCCTTTTTTGGGCATACCTTCCTGAAAAATCAAGGGGCCCTGTTGCCAGTGCGGGCGTCCATTTAAGAAGGCGGTCACGATGTCGTCGATCCTAAACGTGCCTGGCGAATACATCTGCTCGTATCTCAGCAGGTCGCAATCGTTGTCGCAGAGGAACACGACCGCGGGCAAGTCAAGGGCCGCCTTTGAAAGCTGCTTCTCTTTCTTCTTAAGCGCGTTAAACACACGAGAGTCATCCAGCCTCTGCGCTATTTTGTAGCTTCTGTGGCCGCCAGTCGTGTACTGCTTTCCCGGGGCAAAGGTAATAACGCCGGCAGCGCCGCGAGCCTCAAATTGATAGCTGTGAGTTTCGTTTGGTGATGCTTTGATAGTTGATGCAAACGCGCGGAACGCCGGCGACTTGAAAAAGGCTTCGATGTCGCGCCGCGCTGGTACTCCGATAATGATCCGGCCCTCGACTTCGACGTTCTCTAGCCGCCAATTAAACGTACCGAGGCGCGGAGTTATGCCTTCCTCGCCTCCAACACTACTTAGTCGAGCAATAAAGTCATCTACTGGGTTTTCGACGTCCGCCGTGCGGTCCGACAGAGATGTGACCTCGATGATGATTTCGTCGGAAGATCCCCTAGGCAAGAAGATGAAGTCCGGATTGCCAGACCTCTGGTCACCGGGGTCGATAATCTTTCCAACCTTGGAGAGCGCGAACCCAACTGCGATTTCCCACTCAGCAGGGACGGTTTGGTCATCCCGCGACCGAAGCTTCACCTCGAGTTCGTTAACGCGCCGATGACTAAGCGACGGCGCAATATCATCGAGCATGCGACGCACGGATCGAAATGAAAAGATTGGCAAGTGTGATTCCCTTCGTGCATGCAAACGCAAAAAAGCTGCCGCTTCTGGGTCAAGTCTAAAGCATGCGCTTCCTGCGGTTTGCGATCTGGCACGTTCCAAAGCGGCGCTGCGGAGCCTGCGGCTGCTCGCAAAGCTTGTGGAGAACTACATACTGGTGGGAATTGTTCTTTCTCCCAAGTGAAATGGCGGCGTTAGCGGTTCGGAATCACGCCCGCTGCCCGCCATTCCACGCCAGCAGATTCAGGAATTCCCGCCGCGTTTTCGGACCGTGCGTGCGGAAGTGCGGGTTCGGCGCTTCGCGGTAGGCGATGCGATCGTTGGCGATTCGATCCTTCGCCATGTAGCGCTTCATCTCATCCGCGCTGATACGGTAAGGCTTCATCGCGTTCAATCCGAAAACCTTGGCGCGAAGCTTTGGCGTGATCTCCGGGTAGCCGTGTTTTTCGCGAAGCTTCTCCGAAATCTGAAAAGTCCGGAATGCCTGGATCTGATCCTGCGGCGAGCCGTACCAGATCGAATCGGTCCCCCACAGGACGTTGTCCTCGCCCACGTACTTAAACAGCTTGCCGAGCCCATGCGCTGCGCTGGTGGGATCGCGCATGAGCAGGCGCCAGGTGCTGCCGAGCTCCGCATAGACGTTGCTGTTTCGCGGCACGCCGTTTTCGACGACAGTCTTGATCAGCGAATCGATGCCTTCGTTGCGTTTGGAATCGTATGCGCCTTCGGATTGACCCGGCACGAACCCGGAGTGGTAGATCAGGAAATTGACATCGGGATAGCGCTTCGCGACCTTGCCGATGTCATCGCACAGCGAGTGCTCATACGATTGTCTGCCGAACGGAATGCCTTTGTGCACGCAGATATTCCTGACGCCGAGTTTTCGCGCCTTGTCGATGAAGGCGAGGCCGATGTCGTCGCTCAGAAAATATCCTTTGCCGTCCGGCCCCCATTGCGTGTACGTCTTCCACGCCGACACTTTCCAACGTTCGGCGAGCTGGTCCATGCCTTGCACATCGCCATCCTGATTCGGGTTGACGCGACCGTGGATCAGCAGTCGGTGCGTACCTTCCATGCGTTCGACGATTGCGGCGGTCGCGGCGGCCTCTTCTATGGTCAGCGGTTCCGCGTCGCGGCGCGAGGGCACGAAAGACAGCACCATCATGTCGGTGTCCGAATCGAGGAAGACGTCCTTGATGAATTCGTCCGAACTCAAGCATTGCAGGTAGCTGCGCTTACCGGGCTCGTCGGCAAGCGCGCAGCCCGACTTCTCAAAAAAGGAAAGCGGCTTGGCATCCGGCGGGACTTGCTTGAGCCATGCGCCGTCCGGGTTCACGAAGTGGCCTTGCACGTCAAAAATGAATTCCTTGCCGTCCAGTGATGACTTTGCGATTTCGGGATCGACCGCGGCCGCATCAGCAAGATCGTAAAATCCGCCATTGCGCCCCGCGGCCGAATAAGCCGCGTTCATCGCGAGCAGAGTCGAAGCCGCGCCGCATGCCGAGACGAGAAAGGATCGGCGAGAAACGCCGCGGCGTTTGGCGTTTTCGCTGGCTAGATCGGACGCGAGCCGACGAGCCTGATGATGCACCGGCTCCAGCGCTATCGGCGCAAACTCGCCGTTGGTCGTGGTATCGAGCTTGATGGGCAGGCGCCGCCCTTCGGGATCGTGTTGCCGGGGCATGAGGCCCTCCGCTGCATGAGTTTAATTGCCGAAACCTGATTGACCGGATAATCGAGTATCCATTCAACAACGGACGCCGCCGATTTGTCATTGCGAGGAGGCGCCGCCGACGCGGCAATCTGGTTTTGGCGCGGCAACAGCGACCCTGCTCTGAAAACGGCAAACCGGATTGCTTCGCCGGTTCAAGCCCGGGGCTAAGGCGCTCACAATGACATATTGGTGTCAGCGGCTCGCAATGACACGGACGGCACACATCTGGCTTCGCGCTGCGCACGGCGATGAAAATCTTTCTCAGCTATTCGTCCAAAGATCGCGTGCAGGCGGAACAGATCCATCTTGCGC
>JACDAM010000175.1 GCA_013695435.1 Burkholderiales bacterium
CGCGTGATGGATCGCGTTTTCGAGCAGGTTTTGAAACACATGGCTCAGACGCTCGCGGTCCATTTTGACCGCGCAATCCAGCGCCGCGTGATTTTCGATGGCGACGCCGGCGCGCTCGGCGAGCGGCCGACACGCGCTCACCGCGAGGGCAATCAATCCGGAAATCGGTTCGGGGATCAGGTTCGGTTCGGTCGGTCAGCCGTAATCGAGCAGGTCGCCCATCAATTTGGAGAGGCGGTTGACTTCGCCGTGCAGCACGTCCATATAGCGATGATGATCGCCGCCTTTTTTCAGACGCGCATCCATCGCATCAAGGGTCGACGAGATGCCGAACAGCGGATTGCGGACTTCGTGCGCGACGCCGAAGACCAGCACGCCCATTGCCGCCATCGTCTCGGACCGCCGCAACTCGGCCTGCAGCCCGGCGCGCTCCCGCTCGGCGCGTTCGCGCCCGGCTATCTCATGCCGCAGATCGACGACCGTCTCGGACAGCCTTTTTTCGCTCGCCTGCAGCGCGTCCTTCGACACCGTGGTTTCCTGCAACTGCCCGACCATGCGGTCGAATTCGTGCGCGAGGTCGCTGAATTCATCGCTGCCCGGCGCCGCGATGCGATAGCCCAGATCTCCTTCGCCGATGGCTCGCGTGCCCGTCATCAGCCGCCTTAGCGGCCGCATGATGAAGTCGAACAGCAAAGCGCCGACGCCGAGCACGCAAAGTAGATACAGCGGAATCAGCAGGCTGATCGTGCGCAGCGCGTCAAGCGCCGCTGCTCAGCCCTTGTCCGTGGCGCCGTCAGATTGCGCAGCGCCAGAGGCTGCATCTGATCGTCGAAGATATCGTCCATCGCGACACGCAGCGCAATGAAACTCTCGCGCTGCCCGGACATGCTGTCTTCGAGGGCGACGACGCGCTGGATCGACGCCGTGACTTCGTTGAAAATTTCGCGCAGGCGCGCCGCGATGCGCCGCTCTTCGGCGCTCAGGTCGTACTTTCGAATTTCGTCAACGCGGCTCCGAAGTAATCGATCTTCTCCGCGATGAAGGTTTTGTATTCGGGTTTTTGCACGCGCTGGTAATTGGCGCCCAGAAACCGAGCTCGGCGATTTCAGCTTCCATATTGCCGGTCGCGGTCGCCTTGTCGAACTTGGCCTGCGTCAGCGTCGGCATCGAATCGATGCCCGGCTGCAGCTCCTTGTGGATGAGCTCGTCGATTCCCTTCGATCTCGGCCGCGACTTTTTCGAATAGCACCTCCTGCTGATCGGCGTGCTGCATCAGGTCCAGCGCGACGAGATTGAGGCCGCGAAACATGAGCAGCTTCGCGGCGACCCCGATCAAGGCGATCACCGCGAGGCCAACGACAATTTTTTGGCGACCGTAAAACGCATGTCTGCGATGGCGTACCTGAGATGGCGCCGGACCGGGCGTCCTGAACGATATTTACAGTGGGCAATGCCGTGCCGGATGGCGGGGGATAAACCCTGCGCGAAGTCGCGACCATATAGAGTAAGCCCTGTCGCCGGGCACTGTGCCTAACGGCTATCCGCAACCGATGTTACGAACTGCCCGGCTTTATTCTAGCGCATGAATGAGGCGCCTGGCGTGTGGTAGAAAACAGTAGCGCCAGAAGCATGCTGGCAACGCGCCGCGGTACAATCCGCAATCATGACTGCAACATCCGTCCGCGCTTTAATCGCGCGAGAAAATTCCGGGCCGCCGGAGCAGCCGCTCGCAGACCGGATCGACGCGCTGCTGCCGCAAACGCAATGCGGACAATGCGGCTACACCGGCTGCAAACCTTATGCCGATGCCATTGCTGAAGGCGAAGCCGCAATCAACCAGTGCCCGCCCGGCGGCGACGAGGGAATACGCGCGCTCGCCGAACTGCTCGGCGTTTCCTGCCTGCCGCTGAACCCGCAATACGGCGAGCACAAACCGAAAACACTGGCCGTGATCGACGAAACGCGCTGCATCGGTTGCGCGCTGTGCCTCGCCGCGTGCCCGGTCGATGCGATCGTCGGCGCGCGAAAGAAAATGCATACGGTCATCGCTGCCGAGTGTACCGGCTGCGCGCTTTGCCTGCCGCCGTGCCCAGTCGATTGCATTGCATTGCAGCCGGCCGCCGAAATGGGCGCCGCGGCCCGCCGTGCAGCGAGTGATCTCGCCCGCGAACGCTATCGCTTTCGCGCATTCAGGCTGGCCCGCGATCAGCGTGAAGCCGACGAAAAGCTTGCTGAAAATACAGCCGCGGCGAGGGCCTTTGGGGATCGCTTGTCGGAACGCGAAGTCGAACCAGATTTTCTCCTTCCCCCTTGACGGGGGAAGGCCCCGCCGACCCGTTAGCCGCAGGCCCGCTTGCGGGAGGCGGGGCCAAGGCGCGCTCCCCGCAAACGGCCGCTTCGCGGTGACGTGTCCGCGCGCCGGGATGGGGGTGGCGGCGGCCGCCAAGATCGGGATTCCACACGGCT
>JACDAM010000176.1 GCA_013695435.1 Burkholderiales bacterium
TCGGGGGCGTTCGCCGCAGGCCAGATCGGCGATACGCGTGCTCGTCGTCGACGACCATGCGATGGTCCGCGAAGGCCTGCGCGGCATTCTCCAAAATGAGCCGGATATGCAGATCGCCGGCGAAGCGCAGGATGGCTTGCAAGCCGTGATGCTTACATCCGAACTGCAACCCGACGTCGTGCTCATGGACATCAATATGCCGAAGCTGGATGGCGTCGAAGCGACCCGGCGCATCAAGGCCGCGCATTCGCATATACACGTGATTGGGTTGTCCATGCATGCCGATGAGAGGGTGATCCTGACCATGCGCGACGCGGGTGCATCGGACTACGTCACCAAAGACCATGCCTCGGACGCGCTGTGTGCCAGCGTGCGTAAATGTATGCGGTCTGTCAGGTGAAACAGTACTGGATGTCAGGAATATCGCGCTTTGATTGACCGGGGCGCCCATGGGCGTTGGCGCCCCTTCGTTCGCGAGCGCTTATTTCAGCGCTTTAATCTGCTGGTTCGTGATCCTGCGAAAGTGGCCTCGTTCAGACTTTGTTATTAACGGATAGGCACTAAGGTCCATACCCTTGTCCGAACTGACAGCGGTAAGCGAGGGCAACTCAAGATCTGACTTACTGACCTCCATCAACGAGGTGAACTTCGGTGGGAGGTGGAGGAGGGGCGCCGTCGTCGTGGCAGATCATTCCGGAGTTGGACACGTTCTGGTCCAGGCTCGAGCGGGTGATTCGCGAATTTGAGCGTGCTTCACCCCGCAGCCGCCGCGCGAAATTGGCTGAAGCAACAAAGGGCTCTTGCCAAGCGCGGATCGCGATGAGCAGGTTCGCGCAAAAGCGAAAAATAAAACCGCTTTAGTGGGCCACTTTGGGAAAAGACGAGTCCCGCGCGTGAAGCAGGGCGGGGGTTCAAATCAACTTCAATGGCGTCTATGTCGCTGCCAGCGCTTAGTCGATCAGCACCTTTGCATCCGCTCCGCTTTTACTGATTTCACCATTCGCGCTTGGATCCACCATCTCGCGCACCAGGGCGTCAGCATGGCAGCAGTACGACCGCCCGATTGCCCGAATCTGGATGAGCCAACCTTGATCCTGCGCGGCCTTATCTAAACGTTCAAAAAAAAATGTCAGGCAATACGCAATCGTTATAGTCGGTCATTGAACGGCCCCATGGCTTATAGTGTTTCCGACAGCCTCACTCTTATGCTGTTCTCTCTCTAAACGGTGTGCGATCAGGTCGGGCAGCGTGTCGTGCAATGCAGGTAGAAAATTTCGTCTTCGATAATGGCTGTAGATCAGCAACAGCATTGCGCGATGGTAATAAATGAGGCGTTTTTTGCAAATGAAATTGTAGGTTCTGCACGTGGGGAGTTCCGATATCACGGCCGGGCGTGCCCCTCCGCGAGGGAGAGAGAGCATGGCACGGATAGTGTATTAAATCTGTCCCGCCTTTTTATTTAAGGAAACAAAACATGAAGATCGTTACTTGGATTGCAATGATTCTTTTGGTGGTCGGCGGCCTCAACTGGTTGCTGGTCGGCGCTTTTGGTTTCGATTTAGTTGCGACACTGTTCGGTGAAATGTCTGCCCTCTCACGTACCGTTTACGTGCTCGTTGGTCTATCCGCTATCTACATCTTTTTTTGCTCTTCGAAGCTGATCGGATCTATGCCAGCCGACCGGTCATCCGCGGTAGTCCGCTAATCGAGGAGTCGCCCGAGGAACACTGCGGCTTTGCAAGCAATTTCGTTAACGATTCTGGTACAGCTGCCAGCCCGGAGCTACTGGCGAGACTCATCTTCTCGCAGCAGGCGCCCTGGAATCACCGGCCTGTGAAAATCCGCGACGTATTTCTTGTTGCACCGTTCCACCGCCTCGTCGTTCAGTCGAGCGCACACCGTGCCCCCGCACCCCCGGATCGGCTGGCCGCGGGCTTCCGGAACATGAAGCAACTCGCACTATCATCTGACCAAGGGGGAGCCTGGTGACGGCTAAAGAGCAAATCGGATCTCGTCCCGAGAAGAATGAACTGCCCTCATCGACAAAACAGAACCTTGACGTTGTAACGACTTTCTATGAACGCGAAGACGCTGAGATCTCGGGCGTGCAAATGGGGATCGAACGCGTGAGCAATTTCTTTGGCAGCCCCGGCTACTTCGCCTTCGCCGTTGCGTTCATCGTTCTCTGGGCGCTTGCAAACGCCTGGGGCACGTATGCCGGTTGGGCGCACGTCGACGAGCCCCCATTTTTCTGGCTGCAGGGTGTTGTGAGCTCTAATGCGCTCCTTCTGACGATCGCTGTCTTGATCCGACAGACCAGAATGGCGAGGCTGGCCGAGCACCGTGCGCACCTCGACCTGCAGATCAACCTCTTGACTGAGCAAAAGGTGACGAAGATTCTTCAACTCATCGATGAGTTACGGCGCAGCGCGCCGTCACCTCAAGGACGGCCTGACGCCGAGGTGGCTGAGTTGACCAGACGCGCAGACACTGAGGTAATGTTGGATGTCATCAAGCAGCAGCACGAAGACCGCTAGATGAGAGTGAAATAGGGACTGCCCGAATATCTAACTACTGGAACTGAACATTTGCAGTCGCTACACCCCGCCGCGACCTACAGAGATCAGCAAGTTCTGGCGCCCCGGAACGTGGCAATGACTAGCTAATGACTAACGAGCAAGCGACTTTGTCATCGCGGAGTGTCAAGAATTCTATGAACCTCGAAAAGGTAGTTTTTGGATTCTTTATCGTCCTTTCGGCGACGTTGAATTTTGGCTTCTTTATCGGCGAAATTGACAATCCCATACACCATGAAGTCTGGGGATTGTTCGCGGCAATCGCGGTAAATCTGATCGCCACTATCCTTAAATTCGGCGATCGAACCCAGATCGGCGCACTGCATCTCGCTACAAGCTTGGTCGCCGACTTGCAATTGCTCGGCGCCGCAATCGCATGGGCTTACGCGGCACACATGTCGGGCGATGGTATGACCGCCGCCGCGACTGCGCGGGTTGTGTCGCTCGCGGGCGGCGCATTGCTCGCCAACTTCGTCTCGCTTGTCCTTATGATCGGCGAAACGCTGATGCTCCGGCGCTAGTGCGCTGGATTCCCCGCCGGAGAAATTCGCCGATGCCCCTAGACTACGCGGCTCCTATTCCGGCCCCGCCATCGGCAAGCATCGTTCTGATCGTGCTTCGTCGGCTGCGCGCGCCGCTCATCGCGCTGGTCGTTATTTATGTCGCATCGATCGTAGGGCTCACCGTCGTGCCGGGCGTGGACGCGGCTGGCAAGCCGTCATCGCCGATGAGTTTCTTTCACGCGTTCTATTTCATGAGTTACACCGCGACTACGATCGGCTTCGGGGAGATCCCAATGCCGTTCAGCGATGCACAGCGCCTGTGGGTGACGCTCTGCATCTATCTTTCGGTAGTGGGCTGGACCTATGCGATCCTCACGCTTCTCGCTTTGTTTCAGGACCGCGCATTTGCGGATGCGCTCGCCCGTGCTCGGTTCGGCCGCCGTGTGCGACGGCTCGGCGAACCGTTCTACATCGTTTGCGGATGCGGCGAGACAGGGCAGCTGATTACGCGCGCGCTCGATCGCCGCGGCACTCGTTTCGTCGTAGTCGAGCTGAAGGAGGCTCGGATCAGCGAGCTCGAGCTCGAGGATTTCCGTACCGACACTCCCGCGCTCGTCGGCGACGTACGTCGCCCGCAGAATCTCGTTCTTGCCGGCATCAATCACCCGCAATGCCGCGGGGTCGTGGCGCTTACCGATGACGAGGAAGCCAATCTCGCAGTCGCCATGACGAGCCGGTTGCTGAGTCCCAGGCTTCAGGTGCTGGCGCGTGTCCACACGCCAGAGACGGCGCAGAACCTGGTTGCGATCGGCACCCATCACATCATCGACCCGTTCCAGAAGTTCGCGGAGTATCTGGTGTTGGCCATGCGTGAGCCCGGCTGCTATCGCTTGCTCGACTGGTTGACCGGCACGCCCGGAACCAATCTGCGATCGGAATACGCGCCGCCGCGCGGTGAATGGGTGGTTTGCGGCTACGGCCGGTGTGGCAAAGCGGTCGTGCGCGAACTCGATCGGGAGCGTGTCTCGGTCACAATCGTGGAGCCCGCCGCCGCCGGTGCGAGCGACCGGCGTATCGTCGCCGGCCGCGGTACGGAACAGGCGGTACTAAAGGCTGCCGGAATCGAAACCGCCGAGGGGCTCGTCGCCAGTACCGACGATGACTCTGTAAATCTTGCGATTGCCGTTGCGGCACGCGCCCTCAATCCGCGGCTATTCATGGTGCTGCGGCAAAACTTGGCGGAAAACCGCGTCTTATTCGATCGCTTCAAGGCCGACTTGGTGATGGTGTCGAGCGAGATCATCGCGCACGAATGTTTTGCGATTTTGACTACACCACTTCTGCCGCTATTCCTGGCGGTGGTGAAGAATCAACCGGATGCGTGGGCGGACCAAACCATCGCTCGGTTGCGGGCACGGCTCGGCGACGAAGTGCCGGTCATATGGGACGTGCGCATCACGCCGCGCGATGCGCTCGCTGTACATGACGCGTTAACGCGCGCCGGACAATCGATGAGGCTCGGTGATTTGCTGCGTGATTCGACTGACCGAGATCGGAGGCTCGCCAGCTGTGCGCTGATATGCGTGCGCGCGAGTGAGACTATAGTTCTGCCCGAGGAAGCCGCCGACGTGCGGGTCGGCGACGAGTATCTCTTTGCCGGCACTAGCGAAGCGCGCGCGTTGCAAGAGCTTACGCTCCGCAACGCCAATGTCCTGGAGTATGTCCGCGCCGGCCGCGAGGTGCGAGGTTGGTTTTGGCGGAAGATTGCGAGCAGAGGTTGACTCTTTGGAACGCTGGGGAGATTTCGCCGGACGCAAACCGGGCAGTGACCCTCAGTGCCAACTGGTGGCGAGGGGACCGGTTTCGGCTTCGCCGTCGCCAACGACGCACGCGACCAGCAGATCGGGATTATCGAACGCCGCGCCAAAGGCGTGTGACAGTGCGTAGCCTAGTTCCCCGCCTTCGTGAATCGAGCCGGGCGTCTCCGGCGAGACATGGCTCGGAACACCGCCGGGAAACGAGAACTGCGTAAAGAGCCGCTTCATCCCCTCGTCGTCCTGCGAAACCTGGGGATACACTTCGCTGTACGTCTGCTCAAGATACGCGTTCGCCACCAACCCGGGACCGCCGTGGCCCGGGCCGGTGATGTAGATGATGTTCAGGTCCTGTTCGTTGATCACGCGATTCAGGTGAACGTAAATGAAGTTCAGTCCCGGCGTCGTGCCCCAATGACCGAGCAGGCGCGGCTTGATGTGCGCCAGCGTGAGCGGGTCCTTCAACAGCGGATTGTCATAAAGATAAATCTGCCCGACCGAGAGGTAGTTCGCGGCTCGCCAGTAGGGTCCATCCTGCGCAGCAGTTCGGGAGCGAGCGTTTTTGCTTTTGGTTTCATGTTTTATTTTCCTGGGTGCCTAGGCTGAGAACGCCACAGACCGATCTTGCAATCATCAATTCTTCGTCCGTGCGAATGATGCGGACCGTGACCGGGCTGGTGTCCGCGGAAATTACATTCGCGTGAGCCGCGTTGCGCGACTCATCCAGTTCGATGCCGAGAAAGCCAAGCTTTTCGCAGATGCGTGCGCGAACCGGCGACGAGCGTTCTTTTCATTTCGTTTCCTCCCGGCCCATGAAACGCATAACGTTAAAATTTACCTACCGCCGGAAGCTGTGGCGAGGTACGAGCGTACGCTGTAGGCGGGCAGGTGCAGTGCCTGTTAGGCGCCATGCACCAAAAGCGTTCGGTACGGGTAACCGATCTCCGACTCGTATGAAAAGAGGAGGTAGGCCTCGGTGATCTGCTTGAAGGGACCGAAGTGGTGTTCCGAAAGCCAAGCTTCGCATTGGGAGCGAATAAGCATTGGCTCGTCCGTGTGGACAAGCACCGCCACCCGGTCGAACGGTCCGCCGACGTAGGTCTTGCCGTCCTTGGTCTCAAGGCGCCGCTCAAGGTGCGCGAGGCAATCCCAACGCTGCCACACTCGATGAACCATCACGCCCGGCTCAAGGCGAGCGATGGCGGCGCGATCTGCCTTTTCGTTGGCCTCCACTGCGGCTTTGCACACAAACTCAGTGACCTCAATGGCGACGCGCTCGCCCCGGATGCCGCGGGCAGTGCAATCGGGGGGATCTTGTGCTGCTTCGACGGGATCGAAGTAGATGGCTTCGCCGCTGCGCTCCATCGACTCCAGCAGATCGACAACAGCGCCGAGTTCCTTTTGAGACTTGGTTCCTCCTTCGCGGGATGGGGCGTATACACGCCGACGTCGATTCATCCTGTCCAGTTCTTCCTTCAGGCTCATTTTAGTTCCCGGCGATCGCGCATCCAATAAATCACCGAAGGCGTTAACCAAGGCTCCAAGGAATCGTAAGAGTTACGCTAATAAACACAGCACGACCGATGCGACGATCTTCTTTCAGCCAATCGTCTGGGCTGCTTGAATTCTTCGCTATTGCGATAGTTATTAAATTCATCTCTGTGGTTTCATGCAGATAATTGCATTCGACAAATCATTTCGTTTTCAGTAGGCGTTACGAGTTTATGAGGAATTGCTCTACTTCACCGACGCCCTGAGCGCAGCGATCACCTGCGCGACTTGTTGTGGCAGAGGCTGTTCCGTATCGACGCGGACCTGAGCAACGTCCGCGGGCCAGGCTTCCCAGCGCATGCGTTGAACGTCGTGGACCTCAGGCCGGGCGTCCGAGGCGTCGTTACCTGTGGCCAGTCGCCGGCCGATTCGCTCACGGGCAATCTCGGGCCGGCATACGCACTCGATCGCCAGGAATTTGCTCCTGGGATCGACGGCCAGCGCCTGCGCGGTTTTCAGTTGGTCGAGCGTGGAAAAGGTGCTGTCGAGCACCACGGAAATGCGGTCGGCGTGCAGCGCCGCCGCGCGGCGATACAGCTCTGCACAAACCTGCTCGGGGCTTCCCGCCGGTAGATGCCGCCGTCCGCCTCCGCGGCATGAGAACCGGCGCCAAACAGCTCTTGCCGCAGAACGTCGGTGCGGAGTAGCTCTGCGCCGAGAGCTTCGGTCAGCGCCGCAGCGAGCGTGGTCTTGCCAGTCCCTGACAGGCCTCCCACGGCAAGCACCAGCGGCTGAAGCCACGGCGCGGTGTATTTGTCGGCCAGAGCCAGGTGCTGTTGGGCCTCCTTCGCGGCTGCTTCCTGGGGTTCGCCCTGGAGCTGACCGGCTCGCAGCGCGGCCACCTTGGCGCGCACGCAGGCGCGATACGACTTGTAGAAGGCCCACAGCTCAGCCGCTGGCTGGTCGCCGCTCTGCTGCTGATAGGCCCGCAGCAACCGCGGTCCGATCCAATCGGCGCCCAGGAAGTCGCATTCCGCGGCTAGAAACGCCAGTTCGTCGGCCACGTCTATGGTACGGAATTCGGGATTGAACTCGATGCAATCGAAAATCGCCAGCGGTTCGCTCAGGCAGATATGCTCCGGCCGCAAGTCGCCGTGTCCATCGATGACGCGGCCGGCGCGGACGCGCTCGTCAACGATGTCGGGCCGCAGCCGCAGGAGCTGAAGCTGAAGCCATGCACGCGCTCAATCATTCTCGCATCAGCCGCGCGACACGCTTGCGACCGACGTGCAGCGCATGCGCGTCGGTCAGCTCTGCGTACACGCGTGGCGCGCCATAAGTGCCCTTCGAGCGCCGATGAATCTCGTGGATGCGCGCCGTCAGACCGATATCCGCCT
>JACDAM010000177.1 GCA_013695435.1 Burkholderiales bacterium
TCCTTATCCTGTTCGCGATCCTGGTCTGCTGGATTTCGGCGGGCTTCTGGACGGCAATCATGGGGTTTCTGCTGCTGCTGTTCGGGCGCGATCGTCATTCGATCTCGCGCAGCGTGAGCGGCGACGAACCGATCGCCGAGGCCGGGCGCACCGCCATCGTCATGCCGATCTGCAATGAAGACGTGAACAGCGTGTTCGCCGGTCTGCGCGCGACTTATGAATCAGTGAGACGAACCGGTGAGCTCAGGCATTTCGATTTTTTTCTGCTGAGCGATAGCGCCGACCCCGATATCCGCGTCGCCGAAGTCAACGCGTGGCTCGAACTGTGCCGCGGCGTCGATGGCTTCGGCTGCGTGTTCTACCGGCGCCGGCAGCACAGGATCAAGCGCAAGAGCGGCAATATCGCGGATTTTTGCCGGCGCTGGGGGGCGAATTACCGCTACATGATCGTACTCGATGCCGACAGCGTGATGACCGGCGCGTGCATCACCCGTCTCGTGCAACTGGCCGAAGCGAATCCGAACGCGGGCATCATCCAGACCGCGCCGCACGCCGCCGGGCGCGAAACCTTGTACGCGCGCCTGCAGCAGTTCGCAACCCGCGTCTACGGGCCGCTGTTCACGGCAGGACTCCACTTCTGGCAACTCGGCGAATCGCACTATTGGGGTCACAACGCGATCATCCGCGTCGCGCCTTTCATGCAGCATTGCGCGCTCGGTCGCCTGCCCGGCCGGGGCAGCTTGTCCGGCGAAATACTGTCCCACGATTTCGTCGAAGCGGCGCTGATGCGGCGAGCAGGCTGGGCGGTCTGGATCGCCTACGACCTCCCGGGCAGCTATGAAGAGATGCCTCCGAATCTCGTCGATGAATTGAAGCGCGACCGGCGCTGGTGCCAGGGAAACTTGATGAATTTCCGGTTGTTCCTCGCCCAAGAACTGCATGCCGCGCATCGCGTCGTGTTCGTGACCGGGGTGATGGCTTATCTGTCGGCGCCGCTGTGGTTTCTGTTCCTGTTGCTTTCGACGGCGTTGTTGGCGATTCATACCCTGGTCGAACCCGAGTATTTTTCCGCGCCCAACCAACTGTTTCCGCTGTGGCCCGAATGGCATCCCGAGCGCGCGCTCGCCCTGTTCATCGCGACTGCGGTCCTGCTGTTCCTTCCGAAGCTCCTGAGCGTGGTGTTGATCTGGGTGAAGGAGGGAGCGAGACGTCGTGGCGAAGGCCTGCGCCTCTTGTTCAGCATGCTGATCGAGCTGTTTTTTTCGGCGCTGCTCGCGCCGATACGCATGTTGTTCCACACCCAGTTCGTGGTCGCTGCGCTGCTGGGATGGCGCCTGCAATGGAAATCGCCGCCGCGCGGCGATAACGAAACTGGATGGGGAGAAGCCGTGCGCCGCCATGGACTGCACACGCTGTTCGGCGCGGTGTGGGCCGGCTGCGTTTACTGGCTCAATCCATCGTTTCTGTGGTGGCTCGCGCCTATCGTCGGCGCTCTGATTCTCTCGATTCCGCTCTCGGTATATACAAGCCGCGTTTCGCTCGGGCGGTGGACGCGGCGGGCGGGATTCTTTTTGATCCCCGAAGAATGGCGTCCGCCCGTGGAGCTCGAAGCGACCCGGGAATACATAGCCCGCTCGCCGGCCCCGCCGAATTTCATCGCAGCGGTCGTCGAGCCGGTAAGCAACGCGCTGGCGTGCGCTTCCGGGGTCGCTCGCCTTAAACAATCGGGCAGACTTCGCAATGAGCGTTTCCGTCTGGTGCAGGATGCGCTGGTCAACGACCCGGCCTCGCTCTCCGCCCCACAAAAAATTGCGCTGCTCAACGATCCTTTTGCGCTTTCACAACTTCATTTCAAGGTGTGGACTTCGGCGGACGCCCATACCGTCTGGCAAGAGGCGCGAACTTGACGCGCTGTAGACGAATCGAATCGCCTCCTCACGAAGCCCTAAAAAGGAATTGTCATTCCCGTGCAAACGGGAATCCAGTTTTCGCACAACGAACCGCCAGCAGTCTAGGGCCTGTTTACACTAATTCCATGCGTGCCTCATTTCCATGTGCGTCTGCCCCAGAAAGTCCGCAGGCAAGGCGCGGCGATGAAGCGATGCTTACTGCCTCGCAAGGAACCGCAACGCCGCCTGCGGACTTTCTGGGGGATAACCCGAAGGGGCGGGGGAGAGACGGGCGCATGGTGGCGTTGCCGGCTTCCTTGTTTGGAGTGACCAAACGGCGTCGCCGGCGCCTTGCCCTGCACCCGTCTCTCCCCCGCCGCACGTATGGAATTAGTGTAAACAGGCCCTAATC
>JACDAM010000178.1 GCA_013695435.1 Burkholderiales bacterium
GCGCGCCGCTCATACTGGCCGTGTACGCGGTGCTGATCGGCTGCACGTTCTTCATGTTTCGCGCCGTGCCCGGTGGGTTTATCCCGACGCAGGACAAGCTTTATTTGATCGGCGGCTTAAAGCTGCCCGAAGGCGCCTCGCTCGATCGCACCGAAGCGGTGGTGCGCAAGATGAGCGATATGGCGCTCGCCACCGATGGCGTGATCGACGCCGTCGCCTTCCCCGGATTGAACGCGCTGCAGTTCAGCAACACGCCGAACACCGGCACCATCTTTTTCGGCCTCGAAAGCTTCGACAAGCGCACGCGCCCGGCGCCGGAAATCGTCGCCGAATTGACGGGCAAGTTCCAGTCTATCCAGGAAGGCTTCGCATTCGCCTTCATGCCGCCGGCCATCCTTGGCATCGGCGCCGGTTCGGGCTTCGCGCTATATGTGCAGGATCGCACCGGGCTCGGCTACGGTGAGTTGCAAAACGCTGTGACCTCGCTGTCCGGCGCGCTCTCGCAAGTGCCCGGCATGGGCTTTCCGATCAGCTCCTATCAGTCGAACGTCCCGCAGCTCACCGCCGACGTCGATCGCACCAAGGCGAAGAAGGAGGGGTTGGCATTGACCGATGTGTTCGAAACCTTGCAGGTGTACCTGGGTTCTACCTACGTCAACGATTTCACGCGCTTCGGCCGCACTTATCAGGTGTACGCGCAGGCCGATGCGCCGTTCCGCGATCAGGCCGAGGACGTGCTGAAGCTGCGCACGCGAAACAGCGCGGGCGAGATGGTGCCGATCGGCAGCGTCGTCAAAGTCAGCCAGACGTACGGTCCGGATCCGGTGATCCGTTACAACGGTTATCCCGCAGCCGATCTCTTGGGCGAAGCGGATCCGCGCGTGATGTCCTCCAACGAAGCCATCGCCAAAATTGCCGGTATGGCGCCGCAAATCCTGCCGGCGGGAATGAGTTACGCGTGGACCGATTTGACCTTCCAGCAGGTGAACGAAGGCAATGCCAATCTGATCGTGTTCCCGCTGTGCGTGCTACTCGCCTTTTTGGTGCTGGCCGGGCTTTACGAAAGCTGGACCTTGCCGCTCGCGGTGATTTTGATTGTGCCGATGTGCATGCTGTCGGCGCTGGTCGGCATCTGGCTGACGGGCGGCGATAACAATATCTTCGTGCAGATCGGCCTGGTCGTGTTGATGGGGCTCGCCTGCAAGAACGCGATTCTGATCGTCGAGTTCGCGCGCGAACTCGAACACCAGGGTCGCGGCACCGTCGAAGCGGCGCTCGAAGCGTGCCGCCTGCGGTTGCGGCCGATCGTGATGACTTCGGTGGCGTTTATCGCCGGCGTGGTGCCGCTGGTGCTGTCGAGCGGCGCGGGGGCAGAAGTGCGCCGCGTCATGGGCATCACGGTGTTCTCGGGCATGATCGGCGTTACCTTGTTCGGCCTGTTCCTGACGCCGGTGTTTTACGTGACGGTGCGCAAGCTTTTTTCGCGACGCCGTGACCGTCCCGCTTTGCCAGCGGGCGCTCGACCACAGGAGGCGCCAGGTGCTTAAGCTGATTCCGGTAAATCGAAGGAAAACTCCAGCCGTGTCATTGCGAGCGAACGCGAAGCAATCCCGTCGGTTCGTCAACATCGGGATTGCTTCGTCGGGCGAAGCCCTCCTCGCAAAGACAAGCATCGCCCTGCTGGCGCTTACGCTCGCAGCTTGCGCGGCGGTCGGGCCGGATTATGAGCGCCGAGACCCATCGCTGGCGGGGGCATTCGATGAAATGAATGGCGAGGTTTACACCGATGCCCAGCCGGTCGCCGAATTCTGGAGCAGCTTCGACGACCCGCAACTGACGCGGCTCGTCGAAGGCGCGCTCGCCGCCAATCACGACTTGCGCGTAGCGCTCGCCCGTCTGAACCAGGCGCGCGCGCTCGCCGGCCTGCAGCGCTTCGATCGTTATCCGACCGTCACGGCAGGTGCTGCCGCCACCGAGAACCGCATTAGTGAAGACCAGGGGTTCGGCGCGGTGGGAGGCGATCGCAACTTTCGCCTTTACGATCTCGGCGCCGATGCGTTCTGGGAGCTGGATTTTTTCGGCCGCGTGCGCCGATCGATCGAGGCCGCGGAAGCCGTTGTCGACGCATCAGCGGCCGATTTGCGCGCGGCGCAAGTCAGCATCGCTGCCGAAGTCGCGCGCACGTATTTCGAACTGCGCGGCCAGCAGGAGCAACTCGATGTCGCCCGCCGCAACGCAGACAATCAGCGCGAAACGCTGCGGCTGACTCTGGCGCGCAGCGATGCCGGCGCCGGGACCGACTTCGACGTGGCGCGTTCCCGCGGCCTGCTCGAAGCGACGCTGTCGCGCATCCCTGCTTTGGAGGCGGGTGTTCGCACCGCCATGCATCGCCTGGCCGTTCTAAATGGCCGCGGACCCGCACAACTCAAAGCCGAACTCGATTCCGAACAGCCACTGCCTAAGCTGCCGGACGCAGTTGCGGTAGGCGCGCCATCCGAACTGGTGCGCCGCCGTCCCGATGTGCAGGCCGCCGAGCGGCGTCTTGCCGCCGCCACCGCGCGTATCGGCGTGGCGACCGCGGATCTGTTCCCGCGCGTTACCTTGAACGGAACCTTGGGCCTGACCTCGGCCAGTCTTGGCGATCTGTTCAGCTCCGGCGCCGTCAACTACGGCTTCGGCCCTGCCATCGGCTGGGCGTTTCTCGATCTCGGCCGCGTGCGTGCGCGCATCGCCGCCAGCGACGCCGATGCCGAGGCCAATCTGGCGCTGTACGAAGGCACCGTGTTGCGGGCGCTGGAGGAGGCGGAAAATTCGTTGGTGGGCTATACGCGCGCCCAGCGTGAGCGCGACCGCTTGTTCGAATCCGCGCAAGCCAACGCCGATGCCGCCGACTTCGCGCGCCGACGCTTCGAAGGCGGCATTAGCGATTTTCTGCAGGTGCTCGACGCCGAGCGCACCTTGCTCGAATCGCAGGACAGTTTCGTTCGCAGCCGCACCCGAACGGCGACCGCGCTGGTCGCCGTGTACAAAGCGCTCGCCGGCGGCTGGCCGGAACGGGTGCCGGCGAAGTTGAGCTCATCCGTCGTTCCTGCGAAAGCGGGAATCGACCGCCGGCGTTGAAAAGCTACCGGATTCCCGCCCTGCTCGATACCTGCCGGGGCAAGCTGGGCGCCAAGCTCCTAATCATGATGGAAAAACTCGAAACCACGTGCTGCATCGCCGGCGGCGGCCCGGCGGGAATGATGCTGGGTCTGCTGCTCGCGCGCGCCGGAATCCGCGTCATCGTTCTCGAAAAGCACGCGGATTTCCTGCGTGATTTTCGCGGCGACACGATCCATCCCTCGACGCTCGAAGTGCTGTACGAGCTTGGCCTGCTCGATGCGTTTCTCGAGCTGCCGCATCAAAAGACATATCAACTCGGCGCGTACATCGAAGACACCGAAATTCCTTTCGCCGACTTCAGCCATTTGCCGGTGCGCTGCAAATTCATCGCCTTCATTCCGCAATGGGATTTCCTGAACTTCCTGGCCAGGGAAGGGCGCCGCTATCCGACTTTCGATTTGCGCATGCAATGCGCAGCATTCGATCTCGTCGAAGAGTCCGGGCGCGTGGCCGGCGTGCAGGTGAAAACGCCGGACGGTCGACTCGAAATTCGCGCCGATCTGGTCGTCGCCGCCGATGGCCGCAGCTCGATCTTGCGCGAGCGAGCGGGTCTTGCCGTGCAAAATCAGGGAGCGCCGATGGACGTGCTGTGGTTCAGCCTGCCGCGGCGTGCCGGCGATCCCGAGCAATCGATGGGACGCTTCGCCGCGCAGCAGCTCTTTGTTCTGATTCAACGCGGCGACTATTGGCAATGCGGCTATGTCATCGCCAAAGGCGCGATGGCGGAGATTCGGGTGCGCGGCATCGAAGCGTTTCGCGCCGGCATCGCGGCCATCGCGCCTTTTCTTGGCGATCGCGTCGAGGTGCTGCGCGACTGGAAAGATATCAGTCTGCTCAGCGTGCGCGTCGATCGGCTGAAGCAATGGTATCGCGAAGGGCTGCTGTGTATCGGCGATGCCGCGCACGCGATGTCTCCAGTCGGCGGCGTCGGAATCAATCTTGCGATTCAGGATGCGGTCGCGGCCGCGAACCAGATTGCCGGGCCTTTGCGCCTCGGTAAACTTGGCGTCGATCATCTGCGCCGCGTACAAAGACGAAGGGAATTGCCGACGCGCCTCACGCAAGGTCTGCAGGTCGCGGTTCAGAACCGCATCATTTCGCGCGTGCTGCAAGCCGGCGAAAAGCTGAAGCCGCCGCCCGTCCTTCGGTTGTTCGCCCGTTTCCCGATTCTGCGCCGCATCCCCGCGCGGCTGATCGGCATGGGCTTTCGTCCCGAGCATGTCGCGGCGCGTTAGTGTGCGGTGTCTTAAAAAAAGTCGTAAGTTCAAAAGCTTTAGTGCTGAGCCCGTCGAAGGATGAACAGCCTTCGACGAGCTCAGAGCCTGTCCTCGAATGTTTTTGATCGGGGGCCGAACGGAAATATATGCCAACTTCATCCAAGGTTCCCCCCTCGTGAATCTGCCAGCCAAAAATCCCGATGAATCCGGGAGCCCGCGCGCCGGCGCAAGCGCGCGCGGCGACGGCGATCCCGCCAGGGCGGCACAGAGGCCGATCATCATCTCCATCTCGAACCTGACCAAGACTTATGCATCCGGCTTAGAGGCGCTGAAGAGCGTCGATCTTGAGATACGCGAAGGCGAGATCTTCGCGCTGCTGGGCCCGAACGGCGCGGGCAAGACGACGCTCATCAGCATCATTTGCGGCATCGTCAATCCGACGACGGGGACGGTGACCGCGGACGGCCACGACATCGTGCGCGACTATCGCGCGGCGCGATCGAAAATCGGCCTGGTGCCGCAGGAGCTGACGACCGACGCGTTCGAGACGGTGTGGGCGACGGTCAACTTCAGCCGCGGCTTGTTCGGGCGCGCGCCGAATCCGGCGTTCATAGAGAAAGTGCTGCGCGATCTGTCCTTGTGGGATAAGCGCAATGACAAAATCATGACTTTGTCGGGCGGCATGAAACGGCGGGTGATGATTGCCAAGGCGCTGTCGCACGAACCGCACATCCTGTTTCTCGACGAGCCGACTGCTGGCGTGGACGTGGAGTTGAGGCGCGATATGTGGGCGCTGGTGCAAGGCTTGCGCGAGAGCGGCGTGACCATCATTCTGACCACGCATTACATCGACGAGGCCGAGGAGATGGCCGATCGCATCGGCGTGATCAGCAAGGGCGAACTCATCCTGGTCGAGGAAAAGACCGAGCTGATGAAAAAGCTGGGCAAGAAACAGTTCACCCTTCATCTGCAGGAGCCGATGACTGCGATTCCCGTCGAGCTAACCGAGTGGCGGCTGGCGCTGAAAAACGGCGGGAGCGAACTGGAATACACCTTCGACACGCACGACGAGCGCACCGGCATTCCGTCGCTGCTCAGGCGCATTAGCGATCTGGGGATAGCGTTCAAGGATCTGAACACGAGTCAAAGCTCGCTCGAGGATATCTTCGTCAGCCTGGTGAGCGAACGCACGGGAGCGCGAGGATGAACACATTGGCATTCAACCGCTACGGCGTCTGGGCGATCTACAAATTCGAGATGGCGCGATTCGCGCGCACTTTGTGGCAGAGCCTGTTTGCGCCGGTCATCACCACCTCGCTTTACTTCGTGGTATTCGGCGCGGCGATCGGGTCGCGCATCAGCGACGTGGACGGCGTGTCTTACGGCGCCTTCATCGTGCCGGGGCTGATCATGCTGTCGCTGTTCACCGAAAGCCTGTCCAACGCCTCGTTCGGTATCTACTTCCCGAAGTTTACTGGCACGATCTACGAGCTCCTGTCAGCGCCGGTGTCTTCTCTCGAAATCGTCCTCGCTTATGTTGGCGCGGCGGCGACCAAGTCCATCCTTCTGGGCCTGGTCATCCTCGCCACGGCGTCGCTGTTCGTGCCGATCCAGATTCTGCATCCGGTCTGGATGATCGCTTTCCTGCTACTGACGGCGACGAGCTTCAGCTTGTTCGGCTTCATCATCGGCATCTGGGCGAAAGGCTTCGAGCAGCTTCAGTTCATCCCCATGCTGATCATCACGCCGCTGACCTTCCTCGGCGGTGCGTTCTATTCGATCGACATGCTGCCGCCGGCATGGCGCACAGTCACCCTGTTCAACCCGGTGGTCTACCTGATCAGCGGCTTTCGCTGGAGCTTTTACGAGACGTCGGATGTCGGCGTGGGCATGAGCCTGACCATGACGCTGGCATTCTTCGCAATCTGCCTCGCCGCAGTGTGGTGGATTTTCAGGACCGGGTATCGGCTGAAGAACTGATCGGGGCGTGAAAATGACTATCATAAAAACCGCTACGGCAGCCGATGAAGCCGCCGCCATTGACGCGATTGTGCTGGCGTTCGGCGCGGATCCCGCCGCGCGTTGGTCGTGGCGCGATCCGCACCAGTACCTCGCGTCTTTCCCTCGCTTTATGAAGGCATTCGGCGGCAAAGCATTCTCAAACGGGAGCGCGTACATCATTGATGGCTACGCCGGCGCGGCGCTGTGGCTCCCGCCGGGTATCGAGCCCGACGAAGACACGATGATGTCTATACTGCAGGGCACCGTGCCCAAGGAGATTCTGGAAGATGTATTTGCGGTGCTGGAACAGATGGGTCGCTATCACCCGAACGAGCCGCACTGGTATCTGCCGCTCATGGGCGTAGACCCGATTCAACAAGGTAAAGGGTTCGGCTCGGCGCTGATGCAGCACGCACTTATCCCGTGCGACCGTGACGGCGGCCTTGCCTACCTTGAATCCACCAACCCGAAAAATATTCCGCTCTATGAGCGGCACGGGTTTGAATTGCTCGGAACGATTCAGGCTGGGACATCGCCACCTCTCTTTCCAATGCTGCGCAAACCACGGTGATTAGGGCCTGTTTACACTAATTCCATACGTGCGGCGGGGGAGAGACGGGTGCAGGGCAAGGCGCCGGCGACGCCGTTTGGTCACTCCAAACA
>JACDAM010000179.1 GCA_013695435.1 Burkholderiales bacterium
CTGCTGCGAAAAAACTGGGCGGCGCCCTCTGGATCGTCAAAGCGCAAATTCATGCCGGCGGCCGCGGCAAAGGCGGCGGCGTCAAGCTTGCCCGCTCGTTGACCGAAGTCGAGCAACACGCGCAACGGATTCTCGGCATGCGTCTGGTCACGCCGCAAACGGGGCCGGAGGGGCGCATCGTCAAACGCTTGCTGATCGCCGAGGGAGCCGATATCGCCGACGAGCTGTATGTCGGCATGCTGGTCGATCGCGAATCGCAGCGCGTCGTGTTGATCGCGAGTTCGGAAGGCGGCATGGATATCGAAAAGGTCGCCGCTGAAACGCCGGAAAAACTGCATACGATTGCGCTGCATCCGATGCAGGGTCTGGCCGGGAGCCAGGCGCGCGAGGTTGCGGGCAAGATCGGCGCACCGGCTGCTGCGCTGGATGCCGCAGCCGGGCTTTTACAGGCGCTCTATCGCGCGTTCGACGAAACGGACGCCTCGCTGGCCGAGCTGAATCCGCTGGCCGTGACAATTGACCAGCGCATTGTGGCGCTCGACGCGAAAATGACGTTCGACGCCAACGCCCTCTACCGTCATCCCGAAATCGCCGCACTGCGCGATCTCGACGAAGAAGACCCGGCCGAGATCGAGGCATCGAAACACGACCTCAGCTATATCGCACTCGAAGGCAACATCGGCTGCATGGTGAACGGCGCCGGGCTCGCCATGGCGACCATGGATATCGTCAAGCTTTACGGCGGCGAGCCGGCCAATTTTCTCGACGTCGGCGGCGGCGCTTCAGCCGGGAAAGTCACCGAAGCCTTCAAGCTGATGCTGGCTAACCCCAATCTGAAAGCCATCCTCGTGAATATTTTCGGCGGCATCATGAAGTGCGACGTGCTGGCCGAAGGCATCGTCGCCGGCGCGCGCGAAGTTAAGCTATCCGTGCCGCTGGTGGTGCGTATGGAAGGCACGAACGTCGAGGCCGGGAAGAAAATCCTGGCGGAATCCGGGCTGCCTATCATCTCCGCGAGCAACATGGCGGAGGCGGCGGAGAAGGCGGTGGCGGCAGCGGGCAGCAAAGTTGCGATCCAATAGAGGCAGTCATTCCTGCGCAAGCAGGAATCTCCTTCATTTTGGCAGAGAACTTTTATGTTTATATGCTCGCCAGCAAACAGAACGGCGTGCTGTATGTCGGCGTGACGTCGAACCTGGTGAAGCGGGTATGGGAACACCGAAGCAGATTCCTTACGGGTTTTACTCACCGTTATAACGTGACCAGGCTTGTCTGGTTCGAAGTGCATAACGAGCCGCTTGCGGCAATAACCCGGGAAAAGCAGATTAAGGCTTGGAAGCGCGCATGGAAGATCGAGCTGATCGAAACGTGCAATCCCGCGCGGCAGATCTTTATCCAACCATCGCAGTATGATTGAGAGATTCCTGCTTGCGCAGGAATGACGAAATCCTTTTTTTGTCCAGCGGGAACGACGAAAATGAGTATCCTGATCGACAAAACCACGAAGGTCATCACCCAGGGAATCACCGGCAAGACCGGCCAGTTCCATACCCATCATTGCGCAGCTTATGCCAATGGCCGGAACTGCTTCGTCGCCGGTGTCGTCCCAACAAAAGGCGGGCAGAACTTCGAAGGCATTCCGATTTTCAACACCGTCGCTGAAGCAAAAACGGAAACCGGTGCGACCTGTTCGGTGATTTACGTGCCGCCGCCCTTCGCCGCCGCGGCGATCGACGAGGCGGTCGACGCCGGCCTCGAACTGGTCATCTGCATTACCGAGGGCATTCCGGTGCGCGACATGGTCCGCACCCGTTACAAAATGCAGGGCAGAAGCACGATCCTGATCGGGCCCAATTGCCCGGGCGTTATCACCCCGGACGAAATCAAGATCGGCATCATGCCCGGCCACATTCACAAGCGCGGACCGATCGGCGTGGTTTCGCGCTCGGGCACGCTGACTTACGAGGCGGTCGGCCAGTTGATGGAGCAGAATCTCGGCCAATCGACCTGCGTCGGCACCGGCGGCGATCCGGTCAATGGCCTCAAGCATCTCGATGTGATGAAGCTGTTCAACGACGACCCGCAGACTGAAGCCGTCGTGATGGTCGGCGAAATCGGCGGCAGCGACGAGGAAGAATGCGCGCGCTGGGTCAAGAAAAACATGCGCAAACCTGTGGTCGGCTTCATCGCCGGCGTCACCGCCCCCCGGGGCAAACGCATGGGTCATGCCGGCGCGATCATTTCCGGCGGCCGCGGCACGGCAATGGAAAAGCTCGCGGTCATGGAGGAATGCGGGATCAAGGTCACGCGCAACCCGGCGGATATGGGCCGGCTCGCGAAATCCGTGCTTTGATTCCGCAGCGCGCGTTCGGCAACTGCGCCGCACGCAGGAGCGCGCGTTTGCTGCGCCGAAAATCGGCGGTTATTCGGACAGTTAAAATCCTTTATAATTGACACCGAAGCCGACGAACGCCGTCCCACCCGTAGCGTTGCTGCAAGCCCGTTGCCCCAGCCCCTACAAGTCTTGATGAACGATGGATTGAAGCCCACTGACGCAGCGCGCAGCGCGCCCCTCAAACGTGCGACCGGCAAGCCCAAGGGACGCGTTGCCGAGCCTGCTGCGCTGGCCGAAGTGCGCGAACTGCTCGGTGCCGAACCACGCAGGCGCGATCTCTTGATCGAGCATCTGCATAAAATTCAGGATCGCTATCGCTGCATTTCGGCGCCGCATCTGGTCGCGCTCGCCGCTGAAATGAAATTGCCGATGGCGGAAGCGTTCGAGGTCGCGAGCTTCTACCATCATTTTGATCTCGTCGAAGCCGGTGCAGCAGCGCCGCCCAGGTTGACGGTTCGGGTGTGCGATTCGCTGTCGTGCGAACTGGCCGGCGCGCGCGCTGCTGGCGGGCTTGCAAAGCTCGCCCGGCCTGGACGACGTGCGCTTCATCACGGCGCCGTGCGTTGGCCGCTGCGAGCAGGCGCCGGTCGCCGTGGTCGGCCAGAACGCCATCGCGCACGCCAACGCCGCGCTGGTGCTGCAAAAAATTTGCGAAAACGCTTCTATCGCAACGCCGCCGAAGTATCTGTCGCTCGTCGAGTATCGCGCTGAGGGCGGTTATGCGCGCCTGCTCGAGTGCGTGAACGGCGAGCGCAGCGACGAATCCGTCATCAAGGAACTCGAAGATTCGGGTTTGCGAGGCCTGGGCGGCGCGGGTTTTCCGGCCGGCCGCAAATGGCGCATCGTCAAGGCCGAGCCGGCCCCGCGTTTGATGGCGGTCAACATCGACGAAGGCGAGCCGGGAACGTTCAAGACCGCTATTACCTCGAGCGCGATCCGCACCGTTTCCTGGAAGGAATGCTGATCGCGGCGTGGGCGGTCGGCATAGATGAAATCTATATTTATTTGCGCGATGAATACGCCGAAATCCGGCAAATCCTGACCGATGAACGGTCATGTCATCGGCATACGCGAAGTGCGGCTTGCCGCCGGCGCGGAATTCATCGTCATGGTTTGCGGCGACATCATGACCATGCCTGGTCTGCCGAAGGTGCCATCGGCGGTGAAGATAGATCTGACGGATGAGGGTAAAGTCGTCGGGTTGTTTTAGTGCATAGAGCACCGCTCGGAAGCGTCGCTGCTTCGATGTGGGTTACCGCAGGGCGGCGGCTAACAGCTCCCAAGTTGCTGCCTTATCGGAATACTTGCGCAGACCGTCATTTGCGAGCGGCCTTAGCCCGGCCTTGCACCGGAGGAAGCAATCTCGACCTTTGCTGCCTTGAAAAACAGATTGCCGCGTCGGCGGCGCCTTCTCGCAATGACAGCAATGACGCTCCTGATAGTTAAGTCCCAACCTGTTGCTGTCGCATCAGCTCCTGATTTCCCTTCCCCGGCTTTTCCTTGATGGAATTCGGTAGCCCGGAATTCTGGGTTGCGGTGCTGCAAATCATCGCGATCGACATCGTTCTGAGCGGCGACAACGCCGTCGTCATCGCATTGGCGTGCCGTTCACTGCCGCCGCAACAACGCCGCAAAGGGATTTTCTGGGGTGTCACCGGCGCGATCTCGCTGCGCGTCATCCTGACATTTTTCGCCGTAACGCTGCTCGATCTGCCTTACCTGAAAGCGATCGGCGCCGCGCTGCTGTTATGGATCGGCGTCAAGCTGATGCTGCCGGACAAGCCGACCTCGCACGATATCCCCAGCAGCGAAAGCCTGATCGCCGCGATCAAAACCATCATCATCGCGGATTTCGTAATGAGCCTCGACAACGTCGTTGCGGTGGCCGCGGCGGCGGACGGCAGCATCCTGCTGCTGATTTTCGGCCTTATCGTGAGTATCCCGCTGATCGTGTGGGGAAGCCAACTGATCCTGCGCTTTATGGATCGCTATCCGATCATCATCACGCTGGGCGCCGGGCTGCTGGGCTGGGTCGCAGGAGATATGGCTGTTAGCGATCCGGTGATTCAACCGTGGGCGGAGCAGGCGATCCCGTTCCCGGAATGGACGGCCGCACTGGCCGGCGCGCTGTTCGTCGCCGTGGTCGGAACCTGGCTAAAAACGAGAACGAAGTTAGTCGAATAGCCCGGCCTGGTGCAAGATCGGGCGGGCCATTCGGATCGATCGATTACATCTGCGGATTCAAACGCTCGAGCTTGGAGTGCAGCTTGTTCAGGGCGCTGATGTAAGCTTTTGCCGAGGCGACGACAATGTCGGTATCGGCGCCCTGGCCGTTCACGATGCGCCCGGACTTCTGCAAGCGCACCGTGACTTCCCCTTGCGAATCGGTGCCGCTGGTGATGTTGTTCACCGAAAACAACTGCAACTCGGCGCCGCTTGCGACTATGCTTTCGATCGCCTTGAACGACGCATCGACCGGACCGCTGCCGCGCGATTCGGCTTGTTTTTCGCAGCCGCCTTCGGACAACACGATGGAAGCGTAAGGCAATTCACCGGTTTCGAGTTGCGCTTTCAGCGATACGAGTTTGAAATGTTCCTGCACCTGGTTTACCGCCTCATCGGAAGCCAGCGCCTGCAAGTCTTCATCGAAGATATCGTGCTTCTTGTCGGCCAGTTCCTTGAAGCGCGCGAACGCGGAGTTCACGGCTTCTTCCGAAGCCAGTTCGATGCCAAGCTCGTTCAGGCGCGCGCGAAATGCGTTGCGGCCGGAGTGCTTGCCGAGCACGAGTTTGTTCGCATTCCAGCCAACATCCTCGGCGCGCATGATTTCGTAAGTCTCGCGGTTTTTCAGGACGCCATCCTGATGGATGCCGGCTTCGTGCGCAAACGCATTGGCGCCGACCACGGCTTTGTTCGGTTGCACGGCGAAGCCGGTGATGCCGGCGACCAGCCGGCTGGCCGGCACGATTTGCGTCGTGTCGATGCGTGTGTCGCATTGGAAAATGTCCTGGCGCGTGCGCACCGTCATCACGATTTCTTCCAGCGCCGCATTCCCGGCGCGCTCGCCCAATCCGTTGATCGTACATTCGACCTGACGCGCGCCCGCCGCCACGCCGGCCAGCGAATTGGCAACCGCGAGCCCGAGGTCGTTATGACAATGCGTCGAAAAAATCGCCTTGCCGGAATTGGGGATGCGCTCGCGCAGCGTGCGTATCAAGTTGCCGAATTGCTCGGGAACGTTGTAGCCCACCGTATCCGGGATGTTCAACGTCGTCGCACCCGCGGCGATTGCCGCTTCCAGCACGCGGCAGAGAAAATCTATTTCGGAGCGCCCGGCATCTTCCGGAGAAAATTCGACATTGTCGGTGTATTGACGCGCCCATTTGACGGCTTTGATTGCCTGATCCAAAACCTGGTCCGGCTGCATGCGCAGTTTTTTCTGCATGTGAATCGGCGAGGTCGCGATGAAGGTATGGATGCGCGCTGAATTCGCGCCCTTGATGGCTTCGCCGGCACGCGCGATATCGGCTTCGGTCGCGCGCGCGAGCCCGCAGACCGTACTGTCTTTTACCGCGGCGGCAACCGCTTTTACCGCTTCGAAATCGCCGTTGGACGCCGCCGGAAACCCCGCTTCGATGACATCGACACGCATCCGTTCGAGCTGGCGCGCGATTCGTACTTTTTCTTCCCGCGTCATCGACGCGCCCGGACTTTGCTCGCCGTCGCGCAAAGTGGTATCGAAAATAATCAAATGGTCTTGCATGCTGTTCTCCATTGCAGGTCGGATGCCAATCGCATAGCGATCGAATCCTAGAGATAACTACAGCGGACTCGAACAGTGTCCGCGCTTGAAACCGAAGGGAAAGGTGTAGGATTTTTAGCGCGCGGAGCGCAGCAGCAGACTGACCAACAGGATGTTGGCGAGGTAGGAAACGAACGATGCGTAAGCAGGAGCGGGCATTGGATGCTTCAGAGAACTGATTAGACTGAATATAAAACGTTTCTACCGAAATCGCAAGGGCGCGCGGACACGTTAGCGGCGAAGCCGCCAGTTTGCGGGGAGTGCGACTCGGCCGAACCCGGATCACGGCGAGCGAAGCTTTGGGCCGGAGCCGGGTTCGAAGGCGTCGCTCCCGCAAGCAGCTGCTTTGCAGTAACGTGTCGCGACGCCCCTCCCGCCCCGGATCGCTGCGCGAACGCCGTGTCGGCGGGGCACCGGCGAAGCCGGCCGGTTGCGGGGAGCGCGCCTTAAGCCCCGCGGCTCAATCGCGTTCGCGTTCGATCGGCGGCTCGATAGCGTCGCGTTTTTTATACCATTGCCATATCCACTGCACGTAGCCAGACAAACCGTATGCGACGAACAGGCCGAACAGCACCGTCGGCGGATCGTACGAAATCAGCATGAACGACAGCACCAGCAGCAGCATGAACACGAACGGCACGCTGCGCCGGAAATTGACATCCTTGAAACTGTAGAAGCGCACGGCGCTGACCATGGTTATGCCGGTAAACAGCGTGACGAACCAGGCGAGCCAGGCGACATCGCGACCGGCAATCTGGAAATCGTTCATGGTCCATACCAGGCCTGCGACCAATGCCGCGGCAGCCGGGCTGGGCAATCCCTGAAAATAGCGCTTGTCGGCGACTTCAACCTGGGTGTTGAAGCGCGCAAGGCGCAAAGCGGCGCCTGCACAATGAATGAAAGCGGCCAGCCAGCCGAGCTTGCCCAATCCCTGCAATGCCCACACATAGACGACCAGCGCGGGCGCGACGCCGAACGCGACCATATCCGACAGACTGTCGTACTCGACGCCGAACGCGCTTTGCGTGCGCGTCAGGCGGGCGACGCGGCCGTCCAGGCTGTCGGTTACCATCGCCACGAAAATCGCGATGGCAGCGTATTCGAAACGGCCGTTCATCGCCTGAACGATCGCATAAAAACCGGCGAATAAGCCGGCCGTCGTAAACAGATTCGGCAGCAGGTATATGCCGCGCCGCCTCATTTGCGCTTTGGTGCTGTCGGATTCGGCTTGGCGATACTCGGAGTCCATGGTTTTCGATAGTCTGCTAAGGCAGTTCGGCAAGTATGCTGCACGTCGCATAAACTTTGTCGCCGACGCTGGCTTTCGGTTTGGAAGCGATCGGCAGGTAGACATCGACGCGCGACCCGAACCGAATGAAGCCAAAGCGTTGCCCGCGACTCAGCTGATCGCCGGCCTTTGCGTAGGTCAGAATGCGGCGCGCGATCAGCCCGGCAACCTGAACGCAGGTTACGTCGCTGCCATTTTTCGTTTTCAGCCACATCGCGCTGCGTTCGTTATCGAGTGAAGCCTTGGCCAGCGCCGCGTTGACGAAACTTCCCGGGTGATACCAGGTTTCGCGGACGACGCCATCGACCGGGCTGCGGTTCGAATGCGCATTGAATACGTTCATGAAAACGCTGAACCGCAGCGCTTCCCGATTCAGATAAGGGTCGTGCGCGCGCTCGACAGAAACGATACGCCCGTCGGCCGGGGCGAGAACAGCGTTCTCCAGGCGCGGAATTTCCCGTGGCGGATCGCGAAAAAATTGCAGCACAAAAAGGCTGATCAGCCACATCGGCAACGACCACCAGCCGAAAAAATAACTCGCGATCAGGGAAGCAAGGATGCAGCCGGCAAGAAAAGGCCAACCCTCGCGAGCGATGATGGGGTGAGGATAATCAGCCATGCCAAGGTATTCAGCCTGGAGTTGCCGCTAGTTTCGGGATTGGTCGACAAGCTTATTCTTCTTGATCCACGGCATCATGTCGCGAAGCTTGGCGCCGACCTGCTCGATCTGATGCTCTTTGCCGACGCGGCGCATCGCTTTCAACGAAGCCGCGCCTGCGCGATTTTCGAGGATGAATTCCTTCGCGAACTGGCCGCTCTGGATTTCATGCAGAATTTTGCGCATTTCCTGGCGCGTGCGTTCGGTAATGATGCGGGGGCCGCGCGTGAAATCGCCGTACTCGGCGGTATTCGAGATCGAATAGCGCATGTTGGCAATGCCGCCTTCGTACATCAGATCGACGATCAGCTTCAGCTCGTGCAGGCATTCGAAATACGCCATCTCCGGCGCATAACCGGCTTCGACCAGCGTATCGAATCCGGCCTGGGCGAGGGCGGTCAGGCCGCCGCACAGTACCGCCTGTTCACCGAACAGATCGGTCTCGGTTTCTTCACGAAACGTGGTTTCGATCACACCGGCGCGCGCCGCGCCGATCGCTGATGCATAGGACAGAGCGACGTCGCGCGCATTGCCGCTGGCGTTCCGGGATACGGCGATGAGCGCCGGCACACCGCCGCCTTGCGTGTAAGTCGAGCGCACCAGATGCCCCGGCCCCTTCGGCGCAATCATGATTACATCGAGATCGACTCGCGGTTCGATCTGGCCAAAATGAATGTTGAAGCCATGCGCAAACGCGAGTGCCGCGCCCTGTTTGATATTCGGTTCGATCTCATCGCGGTAGACATCGGCGTGGTTTTCGTCCGGGAGCAGGATCATGACGACATCCGCGTCTTTAACCGCTTCACCGACCGTTGCGACTGGCAGCCCGGCAGCCTCGGCTTTTTTCCACGATGCGCCGCCCTTGCGCAACCCGACCGAAACCTTGACGCCCGATTCCTTCAGATTATTGGCGTGCGCATGGCCTTGCGAGCCGTAGCCGACGATGACGACTTTTTTCCCTTTAATCAATGATAAGTCGGCGTCTTTGTCGTAATAAACCTTCATAAATTCCTCTCGAATGGTGATGGCGGCAAGCCGATGTTCCCAGAAAGAGCGATCTAGACTTTCAGTATGCGCTCGCCGCGTCCGATGCCGGATGCGCCTGTGCGTACAGTCTCAAGAATTGCATCGGACTCGATTGCTTCCAGAAAAGCGTTGAGCTTGGTGCCGGTGCCAGTCAGCTCGATCGTGTAAGCCTTGTCGGTGACGTCGATGACGCGGCCGCGGAAAATATCGGCCATGCGCTTCATTTCCTCGCGTTCCTTCCCGGACGCGCGAACCTTGACCAGCATCAGTTCACGTTCGATGTATTCGCCGTCGTTCAGATCGACGACCTTGACGATCTCGATCAGCTTGTTCAACTGCTTGGTGATCTGTTCGATGACGTCATCGGAGCCGCTGGTGACGATAGTCATGCGCGACAAGGTCGGATCCTCGGTCGGCGCCACGGTTAGCGATTCGATGTTGTAACCGCGAGCGGAAAATAAACCGGAAACACGCGATAACGCGCCGGCCTCGTTTTCCATCAATAAAGACAAGATATGCCGCATGTGCCGCGCCCCTTTTTTCGAATCGGCGGAATGTCGGACGGGATAAATCTATGTCGCGCTGGCGGTTCCAAACCGCGGTCGGGTGTTCTCCTGCGCCGCATCGAGCTTATAAAAAAGGCCGACCGCGCGGTCAAGCTTTGCTGCTCAGACCAGAATCATTTCGCTCAGGCCCTTGCCGCCGGGCACCATCGGAAACACGTTTTCCGCCTGATCGGTGATGAAATCCAGGAAGACGAGATCGTCCTTGCGCGCAAACGCTTCGCGCAGCGCGCCTTCGACATCCGCGGGCTGCTCGATTTTCATGCCGACATGGCCATAGGATTCCGCGAGCTTCACGAAATCCGGAAGAGCGTCCATGTACGATTCGGCATAGCGGTTGCCATGGAAAAACTGCTGCCACTGCCGCACCATGCCCATATAGCGGTTGTTCAGATTCACGATCTTGATCGGCAAATGATATTGCTTGCAGGTCGACAGCTCCTGGATGCACATCTGTATGCTCGCCTCGCCGGTGATGCAGACGACGTCGGCGCCGGGATGCGCAAGCTGCACGCCCATCGCCGCCGGCAGGCCGAAACCCATGGTGCCCAGGCCTCCGGAATTGATCCAGCGGCGCGGCAAATCGAATTTGTAGAATTGGGCTGCCCACATCTGATGCTGACCGACATCCGAGGTGACGAAGGCATTGCCGTTGGTAACTTCATATAGTTTTTCGACGACGTACTGCGGCTTGATAATCGCCGAAGCGCGGTCGTATTTAAGACAATCGCGCGCGCGCCATTCTTCGATCTGCGACCACCACGCCGCCAACGCCGCTTCTTCGGGCTTTTCGCGCGTCGCCGCCAGTTGCTTGATCAGCTCCTGCAGCACTTCGCGCACATTGCCGACGATTGGAACGTCGACTTTCACGCGCTTCGAGATCGACGATGGATCGATATCGATATGCACGATGCGGCGCTCTTCCGAATAAAAATGTTTGGGATTGCCGATCACACGATCGTCGAAGCGCGCGCCGATGGCAAGCAGCACGTCGCAATTCTGCATCGCCATATTGGCTTCATACGTGCCGTGCATGCCGAGCATGCCGACGAACTGCGGGTCGGTCGCCGGATAACCGCCCAGGCCCATCAGTGTGTTGGTACAGGGGAAACCCAGATTGCGAACCAGCTCGGTCAATTCAGCAGCCGCTTCACCGAGGATCACGCCGCCGCCGGAGTAAATCATGGGACGCTTGGCGGCCATGATCAGTTGTATGGCTTTCTTGATCTGCCCGGAATGGCCGCGCGTGACGGGCGTGTACGAGCGCATCGACACTTCCTGCGGGTAACTGAATTCGGCGAGATGCTGGGTGATGTCTTTTGGAATATCGACCAGCACCGGTCCGGGCCGGCCGGTCGAGGCGAGATAAAACGCTTTTTTGATCGTGATCGCGATGTCCTTGACGTCTTTGACGAGAAAGTTGTGTTTGACGCACGGCCGCGTGATGCCGACGGTATCGACTTCCTGGAAGGCGTCGAGGCCGATCGCCGGCGTCGGCACCTGGCCGCTGATAATCACGACCGGAATCGAATCCATGTAAGCGGTGGCGATTCCGGTGATAGCGTTGGTCACGCCGGGACCGGAAGTCACCAGCGCGACGCCGATTTTCTGGCAGGCGCGCGCGTAGCCGTCCGCCGCGTGGACCGCGCCTTGCTCATGCCGCACCAGCACGTGCTTGACCTTGTTTTGCTTGAAAAGCTCGTCATAAATGAACAAAACCGCGCCGCCGGGATAGCCGAATATGTATTCGACGTTTTCTTCCTGCAGGCAACGAATGACGATTTCAGCGCCTGAAATTTGCATGAATGGTTTGATTTGAAGCCGGATGTTGCAGAGCACAGAACGTTACCGTTTCGATGATATACGGTCAAGCTAAAAAACCTTTTTCCGGGAGATGGGCTATCTTCCGATATGCGAGGCGAAAGCGGCGCTATTGCTCGCGGCCAGCAACGGTTTCCGGCAATAATTAGGGACTTCGCTAATATCCGCGCGGCGAACGGGTTTTCGACTCGGTTTCGACAAAGCGAACGGAGCGGCGCACCGGATAATACGGATTACTTCACTGGCTACTTATCAGGAACTATCGGATTTTCTGTCTGGAGTCGAGCGCCGCGCTTACAAGCACGCGTTGTTCGCAGTGCGCGATGAGCATACGGCGCTCGACCTCGTGCAGGACGCCATGCTGAAGCTTGCCGAAAAGTACGCGATGCGGCCTTGCCAGGAATTGCCGATGCTGTTTCAGCGGATTTTGCAAAACGTGATCCGCGATCACTTCCGACGGCAAAAGGTGCGCTCGCTCTGGATCAAGCCCTTGTCCGCGCTCAGCCCCAACCAGGATGACGACGATCAGGATCCGCTCGAATCGCTGCGTGCCGACAACGTTGCAGGACCAATGGAAGCGCTTGAACAGACGCGCGTTTTTGCCGCGATCGAGCGCGCTCTGCAAAGTCTTCCGGCGCGTCAACGCGAAGCATTTCTGCTGCGTTACTGGGAAGATATGGATGTGGCGGAAACCGCGGCGGTCATGGGTTGTTCGGCCGGCAGCGTGAAAACCCATTGCTCTCGCGCAACGCATACGCTTGCCACGATTCTGAAGCAAAAAGGAATCACGCTATGAACGAGCCAGTAAACGAGCACCAACTCGGCAAAAAAATCTCCGGTTATCTTGACCGGGATTCCCGCAATTTGGGTCAGCAGACTCTGCGGCATTTGCAGGCCTCGCGCCAACTGGCGCTTTCCCGATACGCCGGCAACCCGGCGCAGCGTTTGTCGACATCAGGGTGGGCAACGAATAGCGGATATCTGAGCCGGTTCGGCGGTTTTCGGGGCTATCAATTCTGGGTGCCCGTTCTGGTGTTGGTCCTGGCCTTGTCGGCATTGCTGACCTGGCAGGTTCAGCAACATTCCGCCGAGCAATCCGATATCGATGCCGCGCTGCTCGCCGGCGATTTGCCGGTTGACGCCTACATCAACAACGATTTCAATCAATGGGTCAGACATTCCTTGCAATAACCGTTTTGATCTTCGCGCTGCTGAACGCGGCGCCGGCGACCGCCCAATCAGCGAAGCAGCCCGCCTGGGAGCAATTGACGCCGCAGCAGAAACAGGTGCTCGCACCACTTGCCGCGGAATGGAACAGCTTTTCGGATTTCCAACGCAACAAGCTGCTCGGCATTGCGCAAAGCTTCCCGGGCCTTGCGCCTGATCAGCAACAGCGGGTGCAATCCCGGCTCGCCGAATGGAGCAAACTGACCCCCGCGCAACGCGATCTGGCGCGACAGAACTTCCGCAATCTCAAACAGTTGCCGCCGGAAAAGCGTGAAGAAGCCAAAAAGAAATGGGACGAATACCGGCAGTTCCAGGCCGACCAGGCTGATCAGGCCGAAAAACAATAACGCAAGCGGCGCCAGTAAACCCATTTTCGCTGGTTTGCCGCGGCGCTTATTCAGCATGATTTACGAAGCGCTGTTGCTGGCGGCTATCTTGTTCATCGCGGCTTTCGTTTTCCTGCGCGTTTTCCCGAATGCCGGCGCCGGGCCCGTCAAGCTGCTGTTCCAGCTTTATCTACTCGCAATCGCGGCTAGCTACTTTGTTTTCTGCTGGAGCCGCGGCGGAACGCTGCCGATGAAGACCTGGGGTATGCGGCTGATAACGCAGGATTGCGGCGTCATCACGCGCGAGCGGGCGCTGCTGCGATTTCTGTATGCGCTGATCGGAATCACCGTTCTCGGCCTGGGCCTGATCTGGGCCCTGTTCGACCGCGACAAGCAGTTCCTGCACGACCGCCTGGCCGGAACGCGAATCGGTCGATTGCCCGCTAGCCGCTGACTTCTTGCGGATCGTTTCCTTCGCTGCTTCGGGCGATTCGAGTTCGGTCGGCGTGCATTCCGATCAATGCGCGTCCGATCTCCGGCCAGTTGTCCCGCGGATCGCGCTTGAAGCCGCTTTTGGCAAACTGATGCCAGCGCCCGATCACGAACGAGATCAAGGCGTTCGCCGCAAGCGCCGGTTCGCTTCCTTCTCCCTGAGCAGCGCGCTCGCTCGCGGCGAACCGCAACGATTGCTTGAGCGTTGCCTCCAGTCGATCGACGAGTTGGTTGATGCGGGCTTGCAGCCGCTCGTTCTCGTTAACCAGCGCATCGCCGATCAAGACGCGCGTCATGCCCGGATTTTTCATGGCGAAGCCCAGCAGCAGCGCGACAATCGCGTCGACCTGCTTGACCCCGCTTTCCTGTTCGGAAGTAATCTTGTTGATCGTACTGAACAGGCTTTGCTCGATGAAGGCGATTAAGCCTTCGAACATTTGCGCTTTGCTGGCGAAATGCCGGTAAAGCGCCGCCTCGGAAACATCCAGCCGGGCGGCTAAAGCCGCGGTGGTGATTTTTTCGGCCTGCGGTCGTTCGAGCATCGCGGCCAGCGTTTGCAGGATTTGTTCGCGCCTTCCACCCGTACGTTTTTCACCCAGTTTCGCAGCCATCTTTTCCCCGATAAAGACCAGCCGTTATTGAATGCGTGAATTGCAACGCGACGACGACGCTACCTTGCCCGAGACGTTTATTCGCCGAGAATCAGGGTTCCGACGCCCTCGTCGGTCAAAATCTCCAGCAGCAACGCGTGTTCGACGCGGCCATCGATGATGTGGCAACTTTTCACGCCGTTTATGGCGGCTTCGCACGCGCATCTGACTTTGGGCAGCATGCCGCCGGAAATCGTGCCGTCGGCAATCAGGTCGTTGACCACTTGCACGCTGAGACCGGTCAGGACATGGCCTGCCTTGTCGAGCACGCCGGTGGTATTGGTCAGCAGCACCAGCTTTTCGGCTTTGAGCGTTTCGGCGAGCTTGCCGGCGACCAGATCGGCATTGATGTTGTAGGCCTCGCCGTTCTCGCCGTAGCCGATGGGTGCTATCACCGGGATGAAATCGCGCGTATCGAGCAGGGCGACGATTTCCGGATCGATGTGTTCGACTTCGCCAACCTGGCCGATATCGAGCCATTTGCCCTGCTGATCCGAAACCTTGAGTTTGCGGGCGCGGATGAAAGCGCCGTCTTTCCCGGTCAAGCCGACGGCGCGGCCGCCATGCTGGTTGATCAGCGTAACGATCTCCTGATTGACCAGGCCGCCGAGCACCATTTCGACGACGTCCATGGTTTCGTCGTCGGTCACGCGCATGCCCTGAATGAATTCTGTCTGCTTGCCGATGCGCTTTAAGAGGCCGCTGATGTGCGGACCGCCGCCGTGCACGATGACCGGGTTCATGCCGACCAGTTTCAGCAAAACCACGTCGCGCGCGAAGCCCTGTTTCAAGGATTCGTCGACCATTGCATTGCCGCCATATTTTATGACGACCGTCTTGTCGTAGAAGCGCCGTATGTAGGGCAGGGCTTCGGCGAGAATTTGCGCCTTATGCTGTGCTGCGGGGGAACTGGAGGGCATGTTTGATAGCGAATTTTGGCTCATTCTAGCAAAACAAAAGGCGGCCGAAGCCGCCTTTTAAGTGAGCACTAACGCTGAAGCGATACCCTGGAACAAGTGTTACTGGATCGTCAGCCGCTTGGCTGCCGCGGCAGCTTTCTTGCGCAGGACCAGTTCCAGCACGCCGTCGTTATACTTGGCCTGTGCGGATTCCTCCTCGATCTCCTGGGCAAGGCTGAAACTTCGCGAAACCTTGCCGTAATAGCGCTCGGTGTGCACTATCTTTTCACCGTTTTTGACTTCTTTTTCGTTTTTGACTTCGGCGCTGACCCCAACCCGGTTGCCATCGATGGTGACATCGATGTCTTCCTTGCGGACGCCGGGAATGTCGGCGCGCACAATATAGCTGTCGGCACTTTCCGCGACATCCATTTTGATCTGCACCGGCTTTTGTCCTTCGTAACTGACCGGGCGCACGAAAAAGCCTTTGAAGAAATCGTCGAACACGTCGTCCAGCGGACTGTAGCGAGTAATACTGGCCATCGTAAATCTCCTTGAGTTTGATAAGCGGCGCTCGTCTCGCGCCCATGCTTGCTAAATGAGTCCGCGGCTGCGCAATTTCAAGGGTCGCGGAAAAACTTTTGCGACCCGGGGCTGCATGGGGTTGTTGCTTGTATTCGCATGCTAAAACTACTAGATTCGCTCCACGGAAACCGATTGCCATGGACGACGACGAAGCCGATAAGGCGCTCGAGGAAAACCGGGTCTACCTGTTCCGCTACGCGCTCTTGCAATTGCGCGACAAAGGCGCAGCCGAAGACGCGGTCCAGGAAACCCTGCTCGCGGCGCTGGAGAATCGCGCGCAATTTTCCGGACGGTCGTCGGCCAGGACCTGGCTCGTCGGCATCCTGAAGCACAAGATCATCGATCAGATTCGCCGTCATTCGCGGGACGCGAAGCTCTATGTACAGCATGACGCGCATCACGACGCTACGGGCGACGAAAGCGATTTCGACAGCCTGTTCGCCCGCGATGGCCGTCATTGGGACAGGCCGCCGCAAAATTGGGGCAATCCGGACAAAACCCTAGAGCAGAAGAAATTCTGGGAGGCGCTCGAACTGTGCATCAACCTGCTGCCGATCAATACAGCGCGCGTATTCACGATGCGCGAATTCATGGGCCTGTCGACCGACGAAATCTGTAAGGACCTGGGCATAACGGCGACCAACTGCTGGGTCATGCTCTATCGGGCACGCATGAGCTTGCGGGAATGCTTGCAGCTAAAATGGTTCGACAATGAGGAAAGACAGGATTGAAGCTGCTGTCGTGCAAGGATGCAACCAAAATGATGTCGCAAGCAATGGACACCAGATTGAGCCTGCCGAAGAGGATGGCCCTGCGTCTGCATCTTGCGATCTGCGCGAGCTGTTGTCATTTTCGTACACAACTGTCGTTCATCCGCCTTGCCTGCCGGCGTTTTTCGGGACGAGACGACGAAGTCCGTGGTATGAAGCAAAACGATGGGACCGAGATTCCTTAGCATCCATTTGCTTAGCATCCGTTTGTTATAGCCGCCCGTATTGTGCGGTGTGGGTTAGGTGGTGTCGTTCGTTGGTTTTTTGCGTAGTTCATTTCACTCAGGAGAAAATCATGAAGAGCAAAACTGCAGTAACACTCGCGTTTGGCAGCGCATTGGCTACACTGGCCGCCATGCCTATCGCCAGCGCGGCCGGCAACCCGTTCGCACTGGAATCGTTAGGCAGCGGTTATCAGGTTGCGGACGCCGAGAAAAAA
>JACDAM010000180.1 GCA_013695435.1 Burkholderiales bacterium
TTCGGGATTGAGCGAACTGTCGCAAAAGGCCAACAACCACTTCGGCATCAAGTGTACCCGTCAGTGGACCGGCGCGACCTTCCGGAAAAAAGACGACGACCGCGACTCCACCGGCTCCCTCGTCGAATCCTGCTTCCGCCGCTACAACAACGTCGCCGAAAGCTATGCCGACCACGGCGATTTTATCCGCGATCCGCGCAGTTCCTACCGCTACGGCTTCCTGTTCAACCTCGACCGGACCGATTACAAAAGCTGGGCCCGGGGGCTGCAGTCGGCCGGCTATGCCACTTCAACGGAATACTCAAACCGGCTGATCGCGCTGATCGAGCGGCTCCAGCTATACCAGTACGACCGGCCCGGGAACCGCCGGCGTGGATCCGGTCAACCCGAGCGGCCGAACATGCTGCCCGGCAATAACGGGAACCGGGGCCACGCGATAGCAGCAGAAGAACCAATTCGCGCTGCGGCGCTCATGCTAGAAGCAATTGACAGCCCCTGTCGCTCGCTGGCAATGAAAACGGGCGCTGCCGAATGCATGGCGGCAAAGCAGGCCGGAAGCCTACACATGGGCGTTATACGGAAGCGTACGGGTTCGACAGGAGGTAAGAGAGCTGCTAAGAGAGGTCCGTGCTATGTTGGAGTAATGAACGCTGCAAAAGCGGCGCTTCGCTGCTCAGGCTACCTCTTTCCCGTTTCTCGCGTTAAAAAACACACAGCCACTCATGCTGTTTTTAGCCCGATACATAGCGGTGTCAGCATTTCTTATCAATTGTTCTCCGGTAGGGCCGTTGTCCGGATAAACGGCGATGCCAATGCTCGGCTTGATAACAAGGTGTAGGTCACCGACGTCGATAGGCTGAGCAATATTCTTCAAGACGCCGTCGGCAAGTCTCTCGATATTCTCGCTGCCTTGCGGATTCATCAATAAGTACAGGAATTCATCACCACCATTGCGGCACACCGTGTCCTCGTCGCGAGAGTGTTGTAACAGACGTTTTGCTACCTCCTTCAATACCGAGTCGCCCACGGCGTGCCCATGCGTGTCATTGATATTCTTGAAGCGATCCAGGTCAAGGAACATCACCGCAAGGGTCCAATGGTGGCGCTCGGCCAGGGAAATTGCATGCGCCAGCCGGTCATCGAATAGGTCGCGGTTTGGCAGACCCGTCGTGTAGTCATGCAACGCCCGCAGCCGTGCTTTTTTCTCCTCTTCCTGCGCCGTCGCCAAAGCAGCTTCAGTATCTGCCAAGGCGTTTCGGGACTTAATTAAATCGGTCTCGATCTGTTTCAGATCGTCGATCCCTTGGGTCAAGGTTTCGTTGACTTCATGGAGGTCGTCGGCGCATTCGTGGACTTTGCTTTCTACTCTTTCACTGTTCGCCAGCGCCGTATGCGCCGACAGCGTGGTCGCACCTTCGGCTATCTTTTTCTTCACGATGTCATTGGCGGAGGCAAGGTCATCCGCGCACGCCTCCACCTTTGCTTTCACATCCTGGCTTTTCTCCAAAGCCAGTTCCACTGCAACTGGCGCGGCGACGGCTGCCGCAGTGGGATTTCGATCTGACGTCATAGAGTGGCCTCGCTGTTTTTCGATTCAAAAGGGGTGTTTCTCATCTCTCAAATCACAAGCCGGCGAATGGGGGATTTTTACACAAACTTTTCGTCAACCGTTGACTATCTCTTAGCCGGGGAGCGAGTCGATCGTGCCCAATCGCAAAGTGTTAGGTGAAAATTGCGGTTTTGCGGCGAGTCTTCGGGCCACGCAAGGTTACGAGGTAGCTTTGAGACAGCATGGACGCTTGCAGGAGTGTCAGCAAGCGAGAGGTCGGCTCTCAGTCGCAAGGACTAGTCTTGAATGGGTACTAAGACACTTCCATAGACGCGGGACTGGAGCGCGCGGAGACCGAAGCGGCTGGGTGTACAGGCCAGACGGCGTAGTATCCCGGCGATCACGGCGGGCTTTTCCAATGCGGCGATAATCATAAGCCGCCCTGCGGGTAAGAGTTTGTCCGGCTGGACATCTTGATGCAAATCGATTCGCCCATGCCCCCATGCGTCCGTTACCATTAGGATCCGTTTTGCAGTCACCATTCCGGGTGTTCACTGCAGTAGATACCTTGCCTGCTTGTGATCTGCTAACTACTGCCTGCTATTTTCGCTGACATATCGTCCGGGCGCAGCTTCGATAGGCCGATAGCTCGCATCGCCCAGCTCCGTGCTGGCGCGTACTTTCTTGCCGGCGTGCCGGGCGAGCCATGCCGCCCAATGCGCCCACCAACTACCGGGCACCGATTGCGCGCCGCTCAACCACGCTTCGGGATCATCGGGCAGTGTCCGGTTGGTCCAGTAGTTACGCTTGCCCTTGCTCGGTGCATTGATGACGCCGGCAATATGGCCGCTGGCGGCGAGAACGAATTCGAGTTGACCCGACAACAAGTGCGTGCTCGCGTAAGCCGAATGCCAAGGCACGATGTGATCTTCGCGTGATGCAAGCAGAAACGTCGGTGCTGCAATCTTGCCGAGATCGACGGGAACACCGCACATTGTCAGCCGGCCAGCGGTCTTGAGATTGTTCTCGCTGTACATGTTTTTTATGTAATAGGCATACAAAACGCCGGGCAGGTTGGAGCTATCAGCGTTCCAATACAGAAGATCGAATGCGCGCGGCGTCTGCCCTTTCAAATAATTGTTGACGACATAAAACCAGATCAGCTCATTGGCGCGCAGGCTCGCAAAACAATGCGCGAGATCTGCGCCCGACATGACTTCACCGCGGCCGTGCCGCGTCTCGCAATTATTCACGTAGTCGTCATCGATGTACGCGCTGATTCTGCCGGTGTCGGAAAAATCGAGCATTGTGGTCAGCAGCGTCAGGCTGGCGACCGGATTGCGTTTTTTTGCATGCTGCACGGCAAGCACACTGGCGAGTAGCGTGCCGCCGACGCAAAAGCCTAGCGCGTTCAATTTGTCAGCACCCCGAAGTTCGCGTATCACCGCCATCGCCTTCATCAGCGCGTGTTCAATATAGTCGTCCCAAGTCGCGACCCCGAGCTCAGGCCCGACGTTGCGCCACGAAATCAAGAACACCTGATGTCCCTGTTCTACGGCGTATCTCACAAAGGAATTCTCTGGCTGCAGATCGAGGATGTAGAACTTGTTAATAAACGGCGGCACGATCAGGAGCGGCCGCTGATAAACCTGTTTGGTCGACGGCGCGTACTGGATCAGCTGCATGTATTCGTTTTCGAAGACCACGGCGCCAGGCGTCATCGCCAAATTCTTGCCGACCGCGAAACCGCTTTCGTCCGACATCGAAATACGGCCGCGCTCGAGATCGCGCGCGAAATTTTCCATGCCGAGTCGCAGGCTTTCGCCATCCGTTTGGAACGCGAGTCGCAAGGCTTCCGGATTGGTGGCGAGGAAATTACTTGGCGCGAGCGCATCGAGATAATGCTGGACGTGAAACGCCAGGCGATTTTTCTCGTCGTCAGCAAGCTCGGCTGAATCGACCAGCCGGTTCAGCAGATCGGCCGCCAGCAAGAACGATTGCTTCAAAAAATCGAAGAATGGTAGCGTGCGCCAGGCGGGGTCATGAAATCTACGGTCCCCGGGAGCGGGCGTAATGATGGCTGGCACTTCTTCGCCCGCTTTGACTTGCGTAAAGCCGCGCCACAATTGCCCCTGTTTGCGCAGATAATCCGCGTGAATTTCAGCCCACTGATGCGGGTTTTGCGCGTAGGCTTGCGTCAGCGTCGTGACGATTTCAGGTAGACGATTCGCGCCGGGACCGCTCTGTTGTCCTATCGATTGTTCGATCAAGCGCTGGTTAAACGCAAAAAACTTGCTGTAATGAGCGTTGGTGTTTTCCGAAAGCATTGAGTCACCTAAAGTTGAAAAACGGTGCGGGGCGAGCGATTGATCAGACAGCGTTGCCATATGGTCATCATTGAGTACAGCGCGGTCTCTTTACGCTGCTTACAGTCCGGTTGCCTGATGCCGGGTAATGCGACTGCGCGTGCAGCTTAGGGCCTCGACCGGCTTTCCTTGCAGTCGGGTGCGCTCTCCGAGCCGTAATGAGTGCGCTGGCGCAAACGGTTAAAATAAAGGACGTTTTCAGGATTGTTCTCCGGAAAGGAAAGCTGTCAGCTAAAGCGGCTGCGTCAGCACCGTGCGCGGACGGCCCGCGGCGCCACCGATCGCAGCGGCGCTCGCGCCGAGCAAGAGCGCGAAGAAACCCAGAGCGCACCTTTGGATTACCAGCGAGTCGAATCGGGCGCACGCAAGCGCAACGCCTAACACCACCGCCGAAATCGATTGTGACCTATGCGATCAATAAGCCCGGGATGACGCTGCGCCTTTGTGGGCGGAGATCATGATCGCGTCGGCGAGGCCGCCCGCCGGTACCAGCATGTGTTTCGTGGCCGGATGCGCAAGCTTTTTTGCATGATTAGAGGCAAATGTTTCAGCGTGCGTCGCACCTGATGCATGCAAACCGATAACGGCGAGCGCGGCAGCGAACATGAGTATGAATGGCCGGTGAAGAACGAGACAATCCCGAGACACTGCGCCTATCCGGGGCAGCCAAGCTTAGTGCGAACCTCATGACTTGATGTTCGAATTCGAATGGCGCTGTTTCGCCTCCCTACTCGTCCCCCATTTTTTCAGCCAGAGCCAGACATACCCACCGAGCGCAATATATAGGACTTTTTTCATCGTTTCTCTCCTTCGATTAAGTGGATCACACGTTTGTTTAATTCGCGCGCACGAGTAAAGTATCTTATTAAAATCTTACCGATCCCGCGGTCAGCTTGAGCCTGAGCCAGTGCGCTCGGCGGCAAACGGACAGTTCCATTCAGGTTCGACCGCACGCCCTGAATATTGACGCGCTTCTGAGGCTTCGCCGAAGTTGCTGAGGTTGGCATTGATCGAACCTTGCAGCGCGACTTCGCGATCGCGAATCACGCTTTGCATGCGCGTGAAATGCCCCGATGCGCGCAATTCCTCGAATTGCGCGTGCGGGTTGAACACGAGCGCCGGCCAGCGGAAGCGGCGCGTGAGGCGCGAACTGCGGGGATGCAGCCCGACGACGAAAAATGCGTTTTCAGCAAAGCTGAAAGAGAAATGCGGATCGTCAGGATCGCTGCTGACGCGCGAATCCCATTCATGATGGACGCGATCGAGCTCGTGCAGCTGGCGCAGCTGCGCCCAGAGCTTACGCTCGAACTCACGCTGGGTTGCAATGCCGGAATCGGTGAACACGGCTACAAGGTCGAGAATTGACCGTTGAAGGTTGCGTGCTCCTGAACAAACTCGTAGATGTCGTAGGCAAGCCCCGCCGTCGCTTCGCGGGATGCCAACTGGCCGTACAAACCCAATCGGTAGCCACCGCGTTGCAATGCTGATTTCGCACCGACGCAAGAGAATTTAGGATCCAGTACGAGTTCGCGGAACGCATGGTGCACGCGTTTCCCCCGGGTGCTCTGGGCGCGCGCTCTGATCGTGCGGGCAAACGTATTCGTCATCGCGGATAGCCGTGAACTGCTATTGATGCGCGCAAGCCGGCTTGTAAACGGATTGGCGCGCTCGCCATCCGGCGAGGCGACTCCGTCGTGTTCGGTAGAAGCTTCCATAAAACAATATTTCTGCAAAAGGCGTGCCGTGGGCCGATCTGCTGTGCTTTGCCCGTCCCTAAGGTGGATATTCGGGAATGCGGCGAACATAGTCGCGCGTTTCCACTTCTCGAAATTACAAAAATGCCCAGCACCGATGTAAATCTTACTATGCGGCACTACCTCTCCTCATGCCGTCCCCGGCATGGACGTTGCTCGTGGCCAATTGCGTCTCCGCCCAAAAAGGAATCATCATGACCAATACGCTAATCGCCAAAATAACGCCTTTCGTCACCGATATGATCCGCGCCGACCACACCAAGGTCGTCGCCCTGTTTCATCAATACAAAGCCGATTCACATCCAATTAAAAAGAAAGCGTTTGTCGAATCCATCTGTACGCTGCTGCTGACCCACTCAATCGCCGAGGACGAAATTTTCTACCCGGCGATGCGCGAAGCGCTGCCCTCTGTGATCAAACACAGGTATGACGAGCAGCATGAGGTCGAAGCCGCAGCCGAGACGCTGAAAGCCATGAAACCTTCGGTGCCAGACTATGACGACCGCGTGTACGCGCTGATGAAAAGCGTGCTCCATCACGTTGCCGAGGAAGAATGCGTCGTGCTGCCCACTGCTGAACGCATTTTCGATCACATGAAGCTCGGCGAGCTTGGCGCGCAGTTCAATAAACGCCGCCATCAGTTGATGATCGAGCGCATGAAGCCGGTCGAGCGGGCGCGTGACTATGTCAAGGATCACCCGCTTCAACTGGCGTTAGGCGGGATCATGCTGGCATTTGCGGTCGCGCCCCTCCTAATGCAACAGCGCGGGCGTGTCTGAAATGCGCGGTGTCGCGCTAACAGAGCCAGTCGAGATTAGGCAGTTGTTCTTGCACCGCAAGGTCCTAGTCGATCGTCGCAACATCAACCTTGAGCAAATCGACGCCGGACTAGCCTGGAATCTCAAACGCTATCAGAATGAGCAGCCGGTCGAAGACCGCGCTCGATATGCGACCGAGGACGGGGCGCGCGCTGCTCGTCGTGGCTTATGGGTTGATCCAATGCGATCGAGCCATGGGAATGGCGCATATCGCACAAACGAGGAAGCAGCAAACTTCGAGAATAGTAGAGAGTGCTTAAGT
>JACDAM010000181.1 GCA_013695435.1 Burkholderiales bacterium
AGCCCGTTATCTGTCATCAGGTTTTCAGCGCATATCCGGTATCCGGAACACAGTGTCATCCATCCAGTCCAAAACGTTCGTATGTCGTCTCAGGAGAATTATAGTGTCGAAATTTTTTGCTTTCGCAGCGGCTTTGCTACTGGTCTTTGCCCCGATCGTTCACGCCCAGGAAAAACATTCGGACGCCGAGGTGCTGCTGTTTGAAACCGATCATCTGAAGGAAATCACCCAACCCACGGTTCTGCAGTACGAGTTCAGGAAGGACGGCGCGCTGGAAAGAGGTTTCGAAGACAAGGTCTCGGTCAACATCAGCAAAGTTGGCAACGAGGGTAAAACCGTGTCGGCCGATTACTTGTCGGGTGAGCGAAAAACCGACTTTCCGGCAGTCGAAAACGCGTCTGGCAATCCCGTTGTCATGTATTTTCTGGAGCGCGATATCCGTGAAATGCAGCGCCTGACGGGCGGCAAACCGCCGTACTTCAAGAAGCGCATACGCCTTTCGCTGGTTGACGGCGCGGAAGTTCGGCCGGTCAAATTCAGCTTCGACGGCAGGGAAATCGAGGGCAAGGAGATCAAGATCATCCCTTACGCCAATGATCCGCTGAAAGCGCGATTCGGAAAATATGTCGGCAAATATTACCTGTTCACGCTCGCCGAAGACGTTCCGGGCGGCGTTTACCAGATGCGCGCAATCATACCCGAGCAGGCGTCGCCGGACGGCGCGAAGTCCAGGCCGATGATCGAGGAAACGCTGACCTTCAGCAAAGCATCGAACCTCGTAGCCGGCAAGTAGTTTCCGCAGCAGTTATCGCGGGATCGCAAAAAACGGGGTCGCACGATTCGAGCACAGCGGCAGTAGCCTGAGAAGAAGGCGGTCAGCCGCGCGACCTTGTGCGCGTGGCCGATACGTCGGGTTTCCAGTGTATTCCAGGAGGCGCAATGAATACCTGCACGACGGCGCAACGCTATGGGACCTTGATCGGAAGAATTCTGCTTTCGTTGATATTCGTGATTTCCGGATTCAAAAAAATCGTCGGCTTTGCCGGGACCGCCGGCTACATGTCGAGCAAGGGCCTGCCGATGGTCCAAGTGCTGCTGGTTCTGACCATCCTTGTCGAACTCGGTGGCGGGCTCATGATATTGCTCGGCTGGAAGGCGCGCTGGGCGGCGCTCGCGATCTTCCTGTTCCTGATCCCGGTGACGCTGGTTTTTCATGCGTTCTGGGCGGTCGATCCGGCGCAAACGCAAATGCAGTTCAATAGTTTCATGAAGAACGTCGCAATCATGGGCGGCATGTTGTACATCATCGCCTACGGCGCCGGGCCTTTGAGTCTGGACCGGGACAGTCATGAGCGCTGATCGCGCCTCCGACAAAACGGCGTCGACCGCAGTCGCCATCGATGCGTTGATTGCGAGACGCTGGAGTCCGCGCGCTTTCGATCCCGCAAAGCCGGTTTCGCATGCGCAGTTGATTGCTTTGTTCGAGGCCGCGCGCTGGGCGCCTTCGTGCTTTGGCGACGAACCCTGGCGCTATATCGCATGGGATCGGCGCGACGAGGCAGGCTGGCGGAAAGCGTTCGATTGCCTGTCGCCAGGCAACCAGCAATGGGTAAAAAATGCGCCGCTTCTGATCGCCTCGATCGCCGGTAGCGAGTTTTCGCAGAGCGGCAAACCCAATCGCTGGGCGCAGCACGACACCGGCGCCGCCAGCGAAAATCTTGTGCTGCAAGCGGCCTCGCTGGGACTCGCCGCGCACCAGATGGGCGGCTTCGACAAGGAGAAGCTGATTGCCGCGTTCGGCATCCCGAACGGATTCATGCCGATGGCGATGATAGCGATCGGCTATCAGGCCAGTGCCGATCTTTTGTCGCCCGATTACCAGGCACGCGAACTGGCTGCGCGCACCAGAAAACCGCTCGGCGAGAAATTTTTTGAAGGCGAGTGGGGCGCGCCGGTCACCCCGCCTGCTTTGCACGATTAACGCTGCCAGGGAGGTTTCATGTACCCCGATAGCCTGAGCCTGACGCCTAAAGTCGAATGGAGCCGGCGGGAATTCGTGACCACGGTGCTGGCGAGCGGGTTTGCGCTCGCCGTGCAGCCGGTGGGCGCGAAAACCATCACCACCGACAGCGCGGGCTTGACGGCCGGCGAAGTCAAGATAGCGGTCGGCGATGGCAGTATCCCGGCCTATCGCGCGATGCCGGAAACGGGCAAGGACTTCCCCGTCGTTCTCGTCGTGCAGGAAATTTTCGGCGTGCACGAACACCTGAAAGACCTCTGCCGGCGCTTCGCCAAGCTCGGCTACCTCGCGATCGCGCCTGAGCTTTACGCCCGGCAGGGCGATGTGTCGAAGCTTTCCGGAGCCGACGAAATCCTGCACAAGGTCGTCAGCCGGGTGCCCGATGCGCAAGTGATGTCCGATCTCGACGCTGCTTCGGATTGGGCGGCGAAGACCGGTAAAGGCGATGCGGCGCGGCTGGGCATCACCGGATTCTGCTGGGGCGGCCGCATCGTGTGGCTTTACGCCGCGCATCAACCCCGGTTGAAAGCGGGCGTTGCCTGGTATGGCCGCCTGGACGGAGATCGCAGCGCGTTGCAGCCGCGCTATCCGATCGACGTCGCCGGGTCCTTGGAAGCGCCGGTACTGGGTTTGTACGGGGGCAAGGATCAGGGTATTCCGCAAGAGAGCGTGGAGCGCATGCTCGCCGCGCTGAAAGCGGCCGACAACCGTTCCGAGATCGTTGTGTATCCCGATGCGCCGCACGGCTTTCATGCTGACTATCGTCCGAGCTACACCGCAGATGCGGCGCAGGATGGATGGACGCCTGCAAGCATGGTTCGGGCGCTTTGGCGTCGCGTGAATTCAACGAGTGGTCGCGCCGGCAAGAGTTCCAAACCGTTTCAGCGATCGTCGCACAGCTTGCCTTGCTATGCATTGCGCATAACGGCGTTGCAACACTCAGCTTCTGCCCTTCCCTGTGATGCAAACGTTAAGTTCGCGTGATGGGGACGTGATTCGTGTTCTCGATAATGCGCACAGATGCAGCGGTAACGATTACCGCCAGGGCGTCGAAGCGCGGATTGACGCATTCAATCATCGAGCACAGGAGCAGCAAACATGAGCAAGTCAAACGCTTTCAATCTGGTTCGCAGCGCAATCGCCGCATTGTTTATTTCCGGCGCAGCGATCGGCTCGGCGCAAGCCGCGCATGAATCGAGCTGGATTTTCCCGAACTTCGCCATCACCGATGGCACGACGGCGCCGGCCGAATCCGTAGCGCAGAAAAGCAAGGCGCCGAAAGACAGGATGATGGTCA
>JACDAM010000182.1 GCA_013695435.1 Burkholderiales bacterium
TTACTCCCTTTACATAAGCCCTTGCGTTCGCGAGGAAAAAGATTGGCACTATAAAAGGCTGAGGCGCTTATGTCTACCCGACCAGCATTATGGCGGCGCCTTAGTTTCGAAACATGCGTTCACGAAAGGCGGTTCGCTCTGAGCATGACTCTATCGGTATTATCGATCGCATTCTCAGACGCGCTGCTCGGGCAAAAAGACGCGCTGCGTCAGGGCAAAAGAGCAATGCACGCGCGTGTTTGTCAGCCGCATGACCTCTCTTTCAAATTGTGGCCAAATTATGACAACGTCTTGTCTCGCGGTCTAATCGGCAATAGGCTTTGCCCGCGTCGCCATTTGGCGACGCGGGTTCGGCGGCATCGAGCCCAAGACGACTGCCTTTGAAAGGAGAAGTGGATGTCTTCGTTACTTTCGCTTTCTTTGAGTATCGCTGTGCTGGGCGGGATCTGGGCGTTTCTGGCGTTGGGCCCGCTCGCGGGGTTCGTACTGGTCTGGGCCGGCTTCATCGCCTGGGGTTGCTTCTTTCATAGCGGCGGCGACAGCAAAGCGCTGACCAAAACAATATGCGGAAATATTTACGGAGCTTTCGTCGGCTGGATCGCGCTGATGATCATTTTCACCTTTGGCATCGGCGACCACGGCGTTGCCGCGATGCCGCTCTCGTTGCTGTGACCGTGTTCTTCCTCGTGATCGTCGCCTCGATGGATGCCCTGTCGGTGGTGCCGGCGAATGTGTATGGCTATGCCTCTATTGTCGCTTACACCCTGCATGCGTCTGCGCAGCCGGGCTTGACCACAATGAGCTTCGCCAATCCGCTGATCCTGATCGCGGTGTCGATGGCGCTCGGCGCGGTTTTCGGCTGCCTGTCGGGCGCCTTGGCGAAAATGCTGACGGGTTCGACTTCGGGGCGCGTTACTGCGTGAGCTAAGGTCGCCGTTTAGTCACGAGGCCGCCAACGCGGCCTCTTTTTTGGTATCTTTTTGCTTGGCGCCGCATGGCATCGTCGTTACTGCCATCGTTTTTTCCAGATGAAACGCATATCCGTGATTTCTTCCGCCATCAACAGCATCGGCTACGACGCCGAAACCGGGATTCTCGAAATTGAATTTGCCGGCGGAAACGCATACCAGTATTACGACGTTCCGCACCACGTTTACGACGAGATGATGCACGCCGAATCGCTCGGCGCCTACGTCAACGAGGCGATCGTGCGCGGTGGTTACGCCTATCAGGAAAAATCGTAACGCCTCGCATCGTGCAACACCGGCCATTGATGGAATCCGCTGCGGCAAAGGCTGTCGTACCGGTATCGCGCCACCCGGCGCTTATCGGATCAATGGAGACGTCATGCCTCAACAATTTATTTCGTGGCTCGCCGCCATCGGCTTTCTAATCGCAGCGGCGGCCGCATTCGCGCACCACGGCTGGAGTGAATACGATACGAACAAGCCGATCACCTTGAAGGGCGAAATCACCTCCTCGGGCTATGAACATCCGCACGCCTATCTGAAGCTTCTGACCGAAAAGAAAGAATGGCTGGCGACGCTGGCGCCGCCGTCCCGCATGAGCACGCGCGGGCTGCCGCGCGAGGCGCTCAAGACCGGGGCTGAGGCAACGCTCGTCGGCTATCCGCATCGCAGCAACCAGGATGAAATGCGCGCCGAAACCATCACGATCGGCGGCAAGACCGTAGAGCTTCGGCGCTAGCCGTGCCGATGGGAGGGCCCGGTCGCGAATTCGCTGGGCCGGCCTGGCTGCTTGTGCTCGAGCAGACCGGGATCGCGCAGACCATGCGCGAATCGCTGTGGGCCTATCCGATCGTCGAAATCATTCACATCATCGGCTTTGTCATGCTGGTCGGCGCGGCGACGATGTTCGATCTGCGCGTACTCGGCATCTCGCGCAATATCGAAATCACCCAACTCGCCCGCCATCTGCTGCCGTGGTCGGTGCTGAGCCTGCTGCTCGTCGTGCCGGCCGGGCTGCTGATGTTTTCGACGCACGCGACCGAATTCGCGGCGAATCCGGCGTTTCTGCTGAAGCTGTCGCTGATCGCGCTGGCCGGGGCGAATGCCGCGGCGTTTCATGTCGGCCCCTACCGTTATGTCGAACGCTGGAATCGCAATCTGACCGCGCCCGGCGCCGCACGATTTTTCGCCGGCGTCTCGATCGTGATCTGGCTGGCTGTGATCAGCTGCGGACGGCTGCTCGCGTATTTGTAGTTCGGGTTTTCGCAGCAGCGGGAGCCGCTCGCGGCAAAATCACAACGACAGCTTGCTCAACTGCGCGACAAAGCCGCCTTCGTCTTCGAGAAGCGCAGGTCGAAACGAAGCGCGCCGTCTTCGATCCGGCCGATCACCGGAACGGGCAGCGCCCGAAGCGCCGCGGCGATCCTGTCGAGGGAGGTTCCGGGGTGACGCGCAGCGGGCAGCGGGCGAACCGCCAGGCAACAACTCGGCAACACCTCGACCGGTAATGAGCCGCTGCCGATCTGGCTCTGGCAAGGCTCCACGGTGACCGCGGTGAAGCCGTGCACGGCCCTCTCCACTGCCGCTAAAACACGCGCCGCGCAGGCATTGATGTTGGCGAGATTGCGCGTCAACAGCCGCAGTGTCGGCAGCCGCTCCGCGAGTCGCGCCGGGTCGCGGTACAGGCGCAGTACCGCTTCCAGCGCCGCAAGCGTCATCTTGTCGACGCGCAGCGCGCGCTTCAGCGAATTGCGTTTGATGGCGGCAATCCAATGCGCTCCGCCGACGATGATGCCGGCCTGCGGGCCGCCCAGCAGTTTGTCGCCGCTGAAGGTGACGATGTCGGCGCCGTTGCCGAGTGTCTGCCGCGGCGTCGGCGTCGCCGGCAAACCCCCGTCGCGCAAATCGACCACGGTGCCGCTGCCGAGATCGACAGCGAAAGGCAAGCGATGCTCGTGCGCCAGTTTCGCCAGGTCTTTTTCCGCGACTGCCACGGTGAATCCCTGAATCGCGTAATTGCTGGTTTGCACCTTGAGCAGCATCGCCGTCAGCGGATTGATCGCGCCCGCGAAATCCTTCAGATGCGTGCGATTGGTGGTGCCGACTTCGCGCAAGGTGCAACCCGCGCGCGTCATGATGTCGGGAATGCGAAACGAGCCGCCGATCTCGATCATCTCGCCGCGCGATACCGGCACTTCCCTGTTCAGCGCAAACGTGTTCAGCAACAAAAAAACCGCCGCCGCGTTGTTATTGACGACAGTCGCGGCCCCGGCGCCGGTGAGTTCGCAGATCAGCTTCTCGATGTGATCGTCGCGATCGCCGCGGCCGCCGGAGGCGATGTCGTATTCAAGGCTGCACGGCTGCCCCAGCACCGCGGCGACGGCCTGCTGCGCCTCCTTCGGCAGCAGCGCGCGGCCGAGATTCGTGTGCAGCACGGTTCCGGTCAGATTGAACACCGGGCGCAGCGAAGATTGTTGTTCGATTTCGAGATGCGCACGGCAATGCTGCGCGAACCACGCTTCGTCGATCGCGGCCAGGCCGTCTGCGATTTTGAATTCCTGACGCGCACGCACGAGCTGCGCGCGAATCGCATTGACGACCGCAACGCGCCCGAACTCGCCGATCAGCGGCGCGAATACTGCATAGTTCAGGACGCGATCGACGGAAGGGAGCGCCGACAAACCGGTTTTCGACGGCTCACGCATGGATTTTCGCTATCAGGTTTCGGCGACAGCGCTGTTCATCGCGGCCGCGCCCGCCAGAGTGATGAGTGGCGGAAGAGAGTCGGAGTCGAACCGACCAAGAACCGTCAAACGGCCCTTCCCGGATTTGAAGTCCGGACGCCCCACCGGGGGACACATCCCTTCCGTTATTCATCTGTCATGCATGCCCGCTAACACTGCTGCCCATTCGCGTCTGACCCTGCGCCCTTCGCCTACACGCAGCGTGAAACCGACGCGATCGAAAACTTCGAGTAGGGGTATGGTCAGGTTGCGGCTGACGCCAGTCTCGGTGCGAAAGCGCGCTACAGTAAAAATCCGGTCCGGCTCCTGCTGCGCGAGGCGGGCCGTTATCGCGGCGATTTCGGCTACCGTGGAGGGCGGAAAATAATAATCCGCCGATATGGCGTGAAGCTCGCCGCTTTGCGCCAGCCGGCGCAGCAGGGTCCGCAGCCGTTTGTCATCGGCATTCAGTTGCGCTGCCAGTTGCGCGACTTTCGGCGGCTGCAATTTCACGGCGGCGAGCACGGCGAACAATTGCTCGGCAAGCTGCGCATCGGACGCCGACAAGCTTACGGTATGTCCTGGCGAAAGCAACAAGGGTCCGTCGCGAACCAGATGTTTTTCCGCCAGCAGTTCGGCGATCAAAGCATCGAAAACAGGCCGCGGCAGCCGCTCGGAAAGCGCGCCGCGCAAAGCTTCCGCAGTCATACCTCGACTGTCGGACGCATTCTCCAACCAGGCGCCGAGAGTCGATTCCGCGTGCTCGCGCAACGCGTCCCATCGCTCGCGCGTAAAAGCTAACGTGCGAAGTCCGGTTGTCACCCGTGTCATGGCGACTGCTTTGCAGGCGGCCTCGAATTCGGCTTCGCCCAGATTCCACAACAGCGCCAGACGGCCGAGATCGAGGCCGAGCGGACTCAGTCCGAGCAACTCTTGCAAAGCGTCGCTTGCCGATTCTCGCTCGAGCGCGCGCAGCACAGC
>JACDAM010000183.1 GCA_013695435.1 Burkholderiales bacterium
CGCCTTCGAAGGTAATCTTGTATTCTTTTTCACGCCGACCCAGATTGTTGCCCGTGAAGCGCCGCAGGGCCGCAATCTGCGCCTCGGCGGCATGGTCGAAAACGGCAGCGTCCAGCGCGGCGACGACGGCCTGACTGTGCGCTTCATGGTCACTGATACGGTGAACCGGATTCCAGTCGTCTACATCGGCATCCTTCCCGATCTGTTCCGCGAAGGCAAAGGCGTAGTCGCGCAGGGCAAGGTCGACGGCCACGGTGTGTTTCGTGCCGATCAGGTGCTCGCCAAGCACGATGAAAACTACATGCCGCCCGAAGCTGCCGACGCAGTGAGGAAGGCGCAGGCCACGAAGGCACAGCCCGCTTCGACGCTGGTCGTAAACCCGGCGCCCGGCGCTGGCCGCGGCGGAAACTACTAATGTCCTGCCCCCCGAATAAAGTTGCCAATTCGCCGTTCGCCCCACGATTAAGCTTGCCCTCGAAGGTGCTAACCGGGGGGTATTCGAGGGCAGGCTCTGAGCCGTCGAAGGGTCAGGAACAATCACCATGACGCGTTTTCTGCTGCCGCTCGGCGTATTTCTATTGCTGCTGCTGTTCCTCGGCGTCGGACTGACGCTGAAGCCGCACGAAGTGCCGTCGCCGCTGATCGACAAACCCGCGCCGCCGTTCAGGCTCGCGCAGCTCGGCGAGCCCGCGAAAACCTTTTCGGCGGACGATATGCGCGGCCGTGTATGGCTGTTGAATGTCTGGGCTTCATGGTGCGTATCGTGCCGCGACGAGCATCCCGTCCTGCTGGATCTGGCAAAAGCCGGCGTCGTGCCGATCCACGGTCTGAACTACAAGGATAAACGCGAGGACGCGCTCAACTGGCTCAAGCAGTTCGGTAACCCGTATGCGCTTTCCGCTTTCGACCGCGAGGGCAGGGTGGGCATCGATTACGGTGTTTATGGTGTTCCCGAAACCTACGTGATCGACAAGGCCGGTGTCATCCGCTACAAGCACATCGGCCCGCTGTCCGGCGAGGCGGTGCAAAACACCATCATCCCTCTCGTGCACAAGTTGAATGCCGGCGCCTGATTTGCCGCTCTCAAGTTGGAATAACGGCGGCGGACCACTGCAGGTCATCGCCTCCGTGTTGGCATTGGTATGCGCGATCGTGTTCGCGATAATCGGGTCGAGCAATCTGGCTCGCGGAGAGACGCCGACCACGCCGACGGCGCCTGTATCGGCGCCGTCCAAATCCGCGCTGCCGACGGCCAGGGATGCGGCACTCGAAAAACGCGTGCTGCTGATTGCCGAAGAGCTGCGCTGCCTGGTTTGCCAGAACCAGACGATTGCCGATTCCGACGCCGACCTCGCCATCGATTTACGCCGGCAGATCCGGGAACAGCTCGCAGCCGGCCACAGCGATGCTCGGATAATGGAATTCATGGTGCAACGCTATGGCGATTTCGTGCGCTACCGGCCGCCGGTCAAATTGTCGACCGCGATGCTCTGGTTCGGACCGTTTCTGCTGCTGATGGCAGGCGCTGTCGTGATCTTCAAGGTTGCGCAACAGCGCCGTCGCATGATTACCGTCAAGCTGACTAAAGCCGAGGAACAGCGCGCCCAGGCGTTGCTCGAAGGCTCGGCAAGCGCAGCCGAGCCCGGCGCCCCCGAACCTGCGGACCGAACTTGACGACGCTGGCGTTCTGGCTGATCGCGCTGGCGCTGTCCGGCGTCGCCCTGCTGTTTGTCGTTTTGCCTTTGCTGCGCGGAGCGCGCTTAAACGCTGCGACGCCGCGAAGCGAGCTCAATGTCGAAGTTCATCGCGATCAGCTCGCCGAACTCGACGCTGATTTGCGTGCTGGAAATCTGAGTCCAGAGCGATATGCGCAGGCGCGCGACGAATTGAAGCGTCGCCTGATCGAGGATGTCCCCAAGCAGCAAAGTTCCAGCTCCAAAGCTGTCCGTATTAACGATCGACGCGTAGCGATAACGCTCGCCGCAGTCATTCCGCTCACGTCGATTGTCCTCTATGCGCTGTTAGGCAATCAGCAGGGACTCGCGCCCGCGCGGGCAATCACTGCACAAAAACCGCAGCAGCAGTTCACGCCGGAGCAAGTCGTCGAGATGGTCGAGCGCCTCGCCGGCCGGCTTGAGCAGAGTCCGCAGGATGCGCAAGGCTGGGCATTGCTGGGGCGTGCTTATTATTCGATGCGGCGCTACGGCGATGCCCAACTGGCTTTCGCCAAGGCCGCTGCCCTGGCGCCGAATGACGCGCAGGTTCTGGTCGATTATGCCGACGCATTGGCGATCGACGTCGGGCAGGGCCTTGTCGGCAAGCCCCTGGAGCTCATCAATAAAGCGCTCAAGCTCGATCCCGACAATGCGAAAGCGTTGACCCTGGCCGGAAGCGCGGCTTTCGACGGCCGGGATTACATGGTTGCCGTCGCCCATTGGGACAAACTCCTTAAGAGCCTTCCACCCGAATCCGAATTCAGCCGTGATATTGCCGCGGGCATTGCCAAGGCGCAGCAGCTCGCGGCTCTGAATCGGGAAAAAACCCCGGGAAAAAAGAAAGCTGCGCCGGCGTCGGACATAGGCGAAACACCGTTGGTAGCGGGCGTCAGCGAAGCCAAAACGCCGGCCGGCGAAGAGGCCAAACCCGAGCTCGACGCAGGGCCTGGCGGCGTGGCCGGCACGGTCAGTCTAAGCCAAGCGCTCGCCGGTCGAGTCAAGCCGACCGATACCGTCTTCATTTTCGCTCGAGCCGCGAATCAGAAAGTGCCGCTCGCCGTGATCCGCAAGCAGGTCAAGGATTTGCCCGTGTCGTTTGCCTTGACCGACGCTTCGGCGCTTCTTCCTGAACTGAAGATTTCTGCTTACAAACAGGTCATTATCGGGGCAAGAATATCCAGAACTGGAGCTGCGATAGCGAGGAGGGGGGATCTGGAAGGCTTCAGCAAAGCGGTCAAGGTCGGCAGCAAGAACGTCAACGTGACGATCAGCACGGCTGTTCGCTAAGTTCACCCGTTTTTTGTGTAGTACGTGAAGTATTGCGTCTAAGTATCTAGAGAAACACGTAAGGCCGCCGCCGTCACCCACGGCGCTACCAATCCCACAGCGATTAGCAAGGCGCCAAGGAGCGAAAGATGCGCGTCCGCCCCGAGTCCAGCGCTGCTGGCTTCAACCGCTCCGGCGCCAAAGACTAATAGCGGGATAGTCAGGGGCAGCACCAAGAGCGCAATCAGGACACCGCCTCGCCGCAATCCCAGCGTCAAAGCTGCGCCGGTCGCGCCAATCAGGCTCAAGGCCGGCGTACCCAGCAACAAGGATGCAAGCAGCACCAGAATCGAATCGGCCGACAGATCGAACTGCAGCGCGATAACCGGGGCCATCAAGATCAGCGGAACACCGGTCAGCAACCAGTGCGATGCGATCTTCGCCGACACAATCAGCGTCAGCGGGAACGGCGCGAGCACCAATTGCTCGAGCGTGCCATCGCGATGATCCGAGAGGAACAAATGATCGAGTGATAGCAAAGCTGCAAGCAGAGCTGCGACCCAGATGACGCCCGGCGCGATTGTGCGCAGGGTGTCGGGCTCGGGACCAATAGCGAGCGGAAACAGGCTCGTAACCATCACGAAGAACACGAGCGGCGTCAGCGTATCGGCACGGCGGCGCAGGGCCATCCGTATCTCGCGCGCGACCACACTGCGCAGGAGTGCGAAATAGCTTTGTCCGGTCAAGCGCCCAAACGGATCCGCTGAACGGAACGCGCCCGAATCGGCACCTCCTGGTGAGTGGAAATCAGCGCCATATTGCCGGCTGCCAGATGCTCTTCAATCAGGCCTTGCACGATCTCAATCGCGCTCTGATCGAGAGCGGTAAAGGGCTCGTCGAGCACCCAAAGCGGCGCCGGCTCGAGAACCAGGCGGGCAAGCGCGACCCGACGTTTTTGGCCTTGCGACAACCAGCGCACGGGGAGATCGGCTTGCTGGGCGAGCTCCAGCCGCGCGAGCGCATGGTCGATCGTTGTTGCCGCCTTGACTCGCGCCATCGCTGCGTAGAAAGCCAGATTTTCCCGCGCGCTGAGTTCTTCCGATAGGCCAGTCAAATGCCCTGTGTAGCGGATATCCAAAGCCGCTTCATTGCCGACGGTCATTGGTTTTTGTTTCCAGGCGAGCCTTCCACGCAGCGGGCTGATCAGCCCACAAACGATGCGCAACAAGCTCGTCTTGCCGCTGCCATTAGGGCCCGACACACGCAGCAAGCCGCCGCTTTCCAGCTGAAAGGAAATTCCATCGAAAAGAAGGCGGTGCCCACGCTCACACGAGAGTTGGCTGGCTTCTAACATCAAGTAGCGATTATATTGGGTATGAAAGGGGGCCAGAAGCGACATCGGCATCGAGTCTGTGCGGCATATCCGCGGGACGCCCGGGAAATTATTGGGCTGGAAATAAATTCAGTATTGGGCTGGAAGATGAATTCCCTTGTCATTTAACATAATATACATTATGCGAAAGACAGGTGCATAAGATCGCGTCACTCCGGTCCTCAGTTTTCGTTGCAGATATTAGTCCTAGCACACCTCATGCTCCGCGCTGCGGGGCATGATCCTCGATCTTACCCTTACGGCGAAATGCCGGTCACCTGGCCCGAAGTCGAGGCCTGGGTTTTTGCGCTGGTTGGGTTGACACCGGACTCGCCGCGGTGGGATTACTACGTGCGATGTTGGAACGTGGTTGCGAAGATTCAAAGCGCGAAGGCCTGCGGCACATTCGATGCGACGATCACGGCGCCGCATGCGCGCGGCGGCGATCGCCTCGCTGCCGCACTTATGCTTTCGTCATTGTTCAGATCCCGGGTTCGAGCAGCGCGATTTTGAACGCGGTCATGCTTGGCCTCGGCTTCGATGCCCTCGGCGAGCTCGCCCTCGATCTTCACGTTCAGCATGGTCGTCTCTCCATTGAACACGAAGAATATTTTACCACCAGCGAACGGTGACGATGATCGCATCGAGCTTGTAGGCGACGACGAGCGCGGCCGCGGCCAGCGTGACGCGGCTGAGCCGATCAGAGTACATACGGGCTTAGCGCATTGAGCACCGCGGCGACGGCAAACACGCCCATAACGGCAACAGCGGCCCAGCCCAGGCGCAGAACTTTATTTCGCGATTGTCCCGATGCATCCATAAAGGTGCCCCGGGTTTTACTTCGTCGCACCAGCTTTTATCAGAAGTTCGCCGATCTCCTGGTGACCTGCATCCAGCGCCCAGCCCAGCGCCGTTCCACTCGCACCGTTTCTCTGGTCGATATCTGCGCCATATTCCAACAGAGTCAGCACCGCTTCCTTGTAGCCGCCGCGCGCGGCCATCATCAGCGCCGACGTTCCGTTTTCGGAAACGCTGTCTATATCGGCGCCGCGCTCCAGGAGCAATCTGAGCAAATCATCATGACCATAGGTCGCCGCGTAGATCAGCGCATTCCAGCCCGGCTGCGTGACGCGCGCGCCCGCTGCGAGCAATTGCAGAACGGTCGCTTTGTCGCCTTTGATCGCGGCCAGCATCAACGGCGTCTCGCCATACTCGTTTTGAATGTCGGGCTTGGCGCCGGCTTGCAAAAGCACTTCGACAACTTCGTGGTTGCCTTCGCGGACGGCCAGCGCCAACGCGCTATTGCCGCTCGCGTCCGTCGTGTTCACGTCGATCCCTTTGCTCAAGAGCTGACGCACAAGTTGCGCGCGGTTTTGCATCACCGCCCGCATGAAATCGTCATAGGCGCCGGCAAACGCCTGTGAGATCAGCGCCATGATCAACCCAATCGCTGCTATCGATACTGGTTTCATCGCTGCGCCGTGTGGAACAGATTGAAAAAATTATCGGTGGTCGCCGCCGCGATTTCCTCGAACGATATGCCGCGCAGCCTTGCGATCTCTTCGGCAACGTGTTTGACGAACGCGGGCTGGTTGGTTTTTCCGCGATAGGGAACTGGCGCCAGGTAAGGCGCGTCGGTTTCGACCAGCAGACGATCCAGCGGAACGCTGCGCGCAACATCCTTCAGCGCGTGCGCATTCTTGAAAGTCACGATACCGGAAAACGAAATATAAAAGCCGAGATCGAGCGCGTTCTGCGCGATTTCCCGGCTTTCCGTAAAACAATGCATGACGCCGCCCGCGGCTTCGGCGCCCTCCTCGCGCAGGATGCGCATGGTATCTTGCGCAGCCGCGCGAGTATGTATGACCAGCGGTTTACCGGCAGCGCGCGCTGCCCGTATATGGTTACGGAAGCGATCGCGCTGCCATTCGAGATCGCCGGTCAGCCGGAAGTAATCGAGACCGGTTTCGCCGAACGCGATGACGCGCGGGTGCGCTCCAAGGCGCGTAAGCTCGGCGACTTCCGGTTCTTTTTCATCCGGATAATCGGGATGCAGGCCGATCGATGCGAAGATGTTCGGATGCTTTTCCGCGATCGACAGCACCTGCGGAAACTCTCCCATGGTGACGCTTATGCACAAGGCATAAGCAACGTCGTTTTCGCGCATCTTCGCCAGAAGCGCGTCGAGATCGGATACCAGTTCCGGAAAGTTGAGATGACAGTGCGAGTCGACGAGCATTTATGACGTTGACAACCGGCGCCGGATTGTTGCTGACGAATGTGCGCCAGCCTCTCCGTGCTGAAAAACGCAACCGGTCACATCGTGTGGGTCGGTTTAGGCGACTGCAAGTGGCCGCCGAGCAGATTTTCGATTTTGGTGCGCGCCGCAATACCGGACTCGTCGCCGCTGAACTGCACGCCGATTCCCGGAACCTTGTTTCCCTGCGTCCCCGCTGGCGTGATCCAGACGACGCGGCCGGTAATCGGTAGCTTGATCGGGTCGTCCATCAAGCTGACCAGCATGAAAACATCGTCGCCGAGCCGGAACGTTTTTGTGGTTGGAATAAACATGCCGCCGCCTTTCAGGAATGGCATGTAAGCGGCATAAAGAGCAGCCTTTTCCTTGATGTTCAGCGACAAGACGCCAGGGCGCGCGGCCGGCTGAGGAGGTTGACCGTCAACCATATCGGCCAGAGCGCAGCAGATGGGAATAGGAAAGCATCAATTGTTCTGTAAAGAGTTGGGCATTCAGGGAGTGACCTGCTACTTCGCGCTGATCCGATAATTCTTTCGAAAAACGGATCATCTCGCGGCTATCTAAACCATTTACGAGCTTGCTCAAAACCTCGCCGCAGTCCGGATAATAACGGATTTTTCCGACAACCTTTAAAAAAATGAGATCAAAAACCCATTTTTGCAACCAATCTACAGTGCAAACCATCTCATGGCGCCGCAGCGCCTCGGCCGTCGCGAGGGGGTCAAAGCGGGGGGCTGTCAGATGCGCAAGCAGCGACGCCCGCTGCACCCAGTAATCGCCATCGAATCCGGCGGCTTGTAACGGCGCACCGCCGGCCTGCGCCAGGCTCAGTTCGGGCTGACGGATACCGTGCGCGGCCAGCCAGCCCAAAGCCTGCTGCCGATCAGGAGCCGGCAAGGCTATTTGGCGACATCGGCTCAACAACGTCGGCAGCAGCTTTTGTGCGCCATGAGTGATCAGCAAAAAATACGTACGCGGTGGAGGCTCTTCCAGCATTTTCAGCAAAGCATTCGCGGCATTGACGTTCAGAGATTCGGCTGGATACAGAGCGATCACTTTTCCTACATCGCGTTGCGAGCGAATATTGACGTAATCGGTCAGCTCACGAATCTGCTCTATCAAAATCAGGGCGCTGGGTTTTTTGGCTTTGTCGCGCGCTCTGTCGAGAGCGATCTCGTCGATTTCGGGGCTTGCCGCGGCGGGGACGACATCCCTGAAATCAGGATGCAAGGCAGCAGCTATCAAATTGCATCCCGTACAGTCGCCGCAGCTCTTTAGCGTTTCGGATCTTTCACACAACAAACCTTTCGCAAGCTCCTGCGCGAAAGCGAGTTTGCCGATCCCGCGCTCCCCTTTTAGGAGAACCGCGTGCGGCCATCGCGATTTTTCGCCCACAATGCTTTGCCACGCCGCAGCGTGCCAGCCGAGAACGCCGCTGTTAGAGGTTGCCAATCGATTGCTCGATTTGTTGTCGAACGACATCAGTCGCTTGTGCCGAATCGATGATGCGGATGCGGCCAGCGCTTGCTGCCGCGCGCCGCAAATAGACCTCACGCACGCGCTGAAAATACTCGACCGTTTTTTGCTCGAAGCGATCCGCCGGCCGTGCTTTCGACGTGCGATCCCGGGCGATTTCGGGCGGCAAGTCGAACAGCAGAGTCAGATCCGGTTTGAAGCCTGGATGCACCCAGCGCTCGAGCGCTTCAATCTTTGCCTCCGCAAGTCTCCCTCCGCCGCTCTGATAGGCGTAGCTTGCGTCCGAGAACCGGTCGGAGATAATCCAGGTTCCAGTAGTCAACGACGGCCAGATCAGCTCGTGCAAATGCTGGCTGCGCGCCGCGAACATCAGGAGTGCTTCGGTTTCGACATGCATGCTGCGCTCCAATAACAACTCGCGAAGCTTCTCGCCGAGCGCGGTTCCCCCCGGCTCGCGAGTCAGTTTGACGTCGTGTCCAGTGCTGCGCAAGCGATCGAGTAGCCACTCGGCATGGCTGCTTTTGCCGGCGCCGTCAATGCCTTCAAGCGTGATGAATTTTCCCGTCGTCACGGCTTACGCTTGGGGCTTTTCTGGAATTGGTTCACGGCGCGATTGTGCTCGGCCAGAGACGCGGAAAACGCCGAGCTTCCGTCCCCTCTCGACACGAAATACAAGACCGGGCTCGACGCTGGATTGAACGCCGCGGTCAGTGCAGCGAGGCCGGGCATCGCGATCGGGGTCGGCGGCAATCCGGCACGCGTATAGGTGTTGTACGGGTGATCATCGGAAAGATCGCGTTTGCGCAGATTGCCGTCGAACTTGTCGCCAATCCCGTAGATCACGCTTGGATCGGTTTGCAGCCTCATGCCTAGCCGCAGACGGTTTACGAAGACTGCCGCGATCATCGCGCGCTCGCTCTCGGCGCCGGTTTCCTTTTCGATGATTGAAGCGAGAATCAGCGCTTCGTAGGGATCGGCGAAAGGCAGGCCCGCGGGACGCTTTCCCCACAGTTCGTCGACGCGCGCCTGCATCGCGAGATTTGCTCGCCTCAGAATGCTCAATTCGCTGGAACCGTTCTGGAACGAATAGGTGTCCGGAAAAAACAGACCTTCGGGCGAAGATTCGTCCAGGCCCAGCGCCTGCAAGATCTCTGCATCGCTCATGGCGGACATATCGTGCTTGAGTGCGCGGTGGTCTTGCAAAGCCTTGCGCAACTGCTTGAAAGTCCAGCCTTCGATAAAGGTGATCTGGCTTTGGCTGACTTCACCGCGCGTAATCTTGTCGAGCAACTGCAGCGGCGTAATAACGGCTATCAGTTCATAGCTTCCGGCCTGGATTTTTGTCGCCTGCCCTAAAATATGCGCGATCGCAATGAATTGCCAAGGCTCGTGGATTATCCCGTAACCAACCATTTGACGGGCGACGCTGCGCAGGCTGCTGCCTTTCTCGACCGCGAAAGACAGCGGAAGTTGCGCAGGCTGCAACGGTTGATGGGCGTAATAGGCCAACCATCCTGCCGCCGCCAGCGCTGCGACAAATACGAGCGCCGCAAACGTTGCCGCATAGCGTTTAGCTCTCGTCACGCAACCACCGCCGGATCGTGCCGATATGCGCGCCGCGTCCCCAGTTCGTTTCGCCTATGCGACGAATCTGCCACGCGCCGAAGCCGCTATTGACCAGAATGAGCTCGTCGGCGCGAAACATTCGATCGAGAGCGATCGATTCGATTTTCACTGGCATACCGTGTTGTGACGCAGCGTCGATCACGCGGTCGCGCTGCACGCCGGCGACGCCACAGCGTGTCAAGTCAGGCGTCAGCAAAGCGCCCTGCTCTATCATCACGAGATTCGACATGGTCGCCCCGATCACGTTTCCGTCGGGGTCCTGAAGCAGGCCCTCGGCAATGTCAGGATCATCCCACTCGGCGCGCGCCAGCACGTTTTCGAGCCGGTTCAAATGCTTGATGCCGGCGAGCCGCGGCTGGAATGCGAGCCGCAGCGAACAAATGCGGGCGCAAATCCCGAAATCATAATGGCGCTCGGGGTACACGGGCAATGGCGCCGTCAGTAGTACGCGGGTTACGCCGGGATTCCGCGGCGGCGCATATCCTCGCTCGCCGGCACCGCGCGTGACAATGATTTTGATGACGGTGTCGCGATGATCGCGGGCAAGCTCGGCGAGTTCGGCATCGAGCACAGGGCGATCCGGGCAGACAATGCCGATTGCCGCGCAATCGTCGTGCAGCTTTTGGAAGTGCCGGCCCCAGCATTGCGGCTTTCCCGATTCGACACGCAACGTGCGGAATACGCCGTCGCCGTACGCGAGCCCGCGGTCGTGCACGGCGATTTCATCGCGCTTGACGCCGTTGACCAGCACAGTCATGGGCAGCCTTTTGGTTGAAGCGTCGCGGTCTACACGCGCGCAGGTAGAAGCGCTGCGCTTCAGACTTTGGTGAAAGCGAGGCTGCCGTTGGTGCCGCCGAACCCGAACGAGTTGGACAACGCGACGTCGATCTTCATATCGCGCGCGGCGTTTGCCACGTAGTCGAGATCGCACTGCGCATCCTGATTGAAGATGTTGATGGTCGGCGGCGCAATCTGATGTTTGATGGCAAGCACCGAAAACACGGCCTCGACGCCGCCGGCCGCGCCCAAGAGATGTCCGGTCATCGATTTCGTCGAGCTGACTTTCAAGGTACGCGCGTGGTCGCCAAAGCATCGTTTGACCGCCACCGTTTCCGCGATATCGCCAAGCGGCGTCGATGTGCCGTGGGCATTGATGTAATCGACAGTGGTTGCGGCAATACCGGCGTTGCGTAACGCGTTGTTCATACACCGCGCCGCGCCTTCGCCGTCTTCGCAAGGCGCCGTCATATGATGGGCATCCGCGCTCATGCCGAAGCCTGCGAGTTCGGCATAAATGCGGGCGCCGCGCGCCCTGGCATGTTCCATCTCTTCGAGCACGAGAACGCCGGCGCCTTCGCCGAGCACGAAACCGTCGCGGTCGCGGTCCCACGGCCGGCTCGCGGTCGACGGATCGTCGTTACGTGTGCTGAGCGCGCGCGCTGCCGCAAAACCACCGATGCCGAGTGGCGAAACCGTCGATTCGGCGCCGCCGGCAATCATGATGTCGGCGTCGCCATATTCGATCAGACGCCCCGAATCGCCTATGCAATGGGTGGCGGTCGTGCAGGCCGTCACGATCGCGAGATTCGGCCCCTTCAAGCCATACATGATCGAGAGGTTGCCCGAGATCATGTTGACGATGGTGCCGGGAATGAAGAACGGAGAAATCTTGCGCGGACCGCCCTGCAATGCCGCCTGGAAGGTATCTTCGATCATCGGCAAGCCGCCGATGCCGGAGCCGACATTGACGCCGATGCGCTCGGCATTCTGCCCGGTGACTTCGATGCCGGAGTCTTTGATCGCGTCGATCGCCGCCGCCATGCCATAGTGGATGAAAGTGTCCATCCGCCGCGCATCCTTCGCCGGCAGATAGCGTGTGACATCGAAATTTTTGACTTCGCCGGCGATTTGCGAATTGTACTGAGACGCGTCAAAACGCGTGACGCGGGTAATGCCGGATTTTCCTGCTACAACATTCGCCCAAGCCTCCGCCACGCTGTTGCCAACCGGCGAAACGATGCCGAGCCCGGTGATGACGACTCTGCGCCTGGCCATCTGCGCTTCGATACCGCTAAGCGGTGGGCCGGGCTTTAGCTGGAATGGGCGCTAATGTAGTCTATGGCTTGCTGCACGGTCGTAATTTTTTCCGCTTCCTCATCGGGAATTTCGCATTCGAATTCTTCTTCGAGCGCCATGACAAGTTCGACGGTGTCTAGCGAATCGGCGCCGAGATCGTCGACAAACGACGACTCCTGCTTCACTTCCGCTTCGTTGACGCCCAACTGCTCGGCAACGATTTTTTTTACGCGCTGGTCAACGTTATCCATCTAGTTCTCCACCTCTCATAGAATGCCGGCCGGAGGCCAGCGATATCTTCGATTTTAGCAAACTTGGTGTTGTTACAGAACACGAACTGACGCAGGGCTGGATTTCGCGAGCCCTAGTCCATGTGCATCCCTCCGTTCACATGTATCGTGCTGCCGGTAATATACGATGCCTGCGGCGTTGCCAGGAATAGAACCGCTGCGGCAACATCCTCGGCGCTCCCCAACCTGCCGAGCGGAATATGCTGGAGCAGCGCATCGCGTTGCGCGGCTGAAAGTGCCTGCGTCATGTCGGTTTCGATAAAACCGGGGGCGACGCAGTTGACCGTGACGTTGCGGCTGCCGAGTTCCCGCGCCAGAGATTTGCTGAAGCCGATCATGCCGGCTTTTGCCGCCGCGTAATTGGTCTGACCGGCGTTGCCCATGGCAGCAACGACTGAAGTGATATTGATGATTCGTCCGGCGCGCGCTTTGGCCATCGGCCGCAACACCAGCTTGCTCAGCAGATAGACGGATTTCAGATTGGTCGACATGATGTCGTCCCATTCCGCATTTTTCATGCGCATCAGTAGGTTGTCGCGGGTCGTGCCGGCATTGTTGACCAGAACGGTGATGTCGCCAAAACGCTTCTGAGTTTCCAGAACGACCTGCTCGCACTGCGCGCTGTTTTCGACGTTCAGGAGCAGCCCGCAGCCGGTGATATTCGCATCGCTCAGGCTGCGGCTTATCGCTGTGGCGCCGGCTTCAGTCGTTGCCGTACCGATCACCGTCGCACCGTGCTGGCCGAGTTGCCGGGCGATAGCGAATCCGATGCCGCGGCTGGCGCCCGTAACGAGGGCGATTTGTCCGCGCAGCATCAATTGGTCTCCGCATGCTGTGCCAGCATTGTCATGGCTTTGCGTAACGCTTCGGTATCGTGAAGCGATGCGCATTGCAGCGTCGCGTCGATCCGTTTGTTGAGGCCGGTCAGCACTTTCCCCGGACCGCATTCCAGAATATGCGTGATGCTCTGGCGGGCGGCTTCCTGAATGGTCTCGACCCAGCGCACCGGATGGGAAAGCTGACGGAGTAGCGCATGCCGTATCTCGTCGGCGCTAGCGTGCGTTCGAGCATCGACATTTTGTATGACCGCTATGGATGGCGCGCGTAGCGGCAGCGCTTGCAAGACTTCGTGCAACTTCTCCGCCGCGGACTGCATCAGCGAGCAATGCGAAGGAACGCTCATCGGCAGCAGCAACGCTCTTCTCGCGCCGCGCTGCTTCGCAATTTCCAGGGCGCGTTCGACCGCTGCCTTGTGCCCGGCAACGACGACTTGGCCCGGGCAATTGAAATTCGCAGCCTCGACGCGCTGATCTCCTGCTGCCTCGGCGCAGAGCGCGATCACGGCTTCATCGTCAAGTCCGACGATCGCGGCGATCGCGCCTGTCCCTTCCGGAACCGCTTGCTGCATCGCGTCGGCTCGTTGCCGCACAAAACGCAAAGCATCGGCAAGAGGAAGCGCGCCGCCCGCTACCAGCGCCGGGTACTCGCCCAGACTGTGTCCGGCTACTAAATCCGGCGCCGGGCCGCCCAGTTGTCGCCAGGCCTGGAATATCGCCACATCTGCTACCAGCATCAGCGGCTGGGTATTGACCGTTTGGTTCAGCGCTTCGAGCGGGCCAAGCTGTGCGAGCTTCCAGAAATCCTGCTGCAGTGTTTCCGATGCTTCCTCGAACGTTTGCCGAATCGCCGGCGAGCCCTCATACGCAGCCATCATCGCCAGCGATTGCGAGCCCTGCCCGGGGAACACCATCAGCAACTTCATCGGTTCTACCAGCGCACCATCACCGAGCCCCATGTAAAGCCGCCGCCGACTCCCTCGAGCAAAACGTGCTGTCCGGCTTTGATGCGGCCATCGCGAACCGCTTCGTCGAGAGCAAGCGGAATCGATGCAGCGGACGTGTTCGCGTGGCGATCGACAGTCGTGACGACGCGCTCCATGCCGAGCCCGATTTTTTTTGCGGTGGCCTGAATGATTCGAATATTCGCCTGATGCGGAATCAGCCAGTCGATGTCGGCTTTCTGCAATCGATTCGCGGCCAGGGCTTCGTCAACCATTTCGCCGAGCACCTTGACGGCGAATTTGAATACCGCGTTGCCTTCCATCGTCAGCAGCGGTTTTCCGCTGATCTTGCCGCCGCTGACCTGACCCGGAACCGCGAGCAGCCGGCTGTGACTGCCGTCGGCGTGCAGGTGACTGGATAAAATTCCCGGCGTATCCGCGGTTTCGATAACAACGGCGCCGGCGCCATCGCCAAACAGCACGCAAGTGCCGCGGTCAGACCAATCGAGGATGCGTGAATAGATTTCCGCGCCGACAACGAGTGCTGTGCGGCAGTGGCCGCTGCGCACGAACAGATCGGCCGTAGCCAGTGCATAGACGAAGCCGCTGCATACTGCCTGCACGTCAAAAGCAGGCCCGCCGCTAATGCCGAGTTTTTCCTGCAACAGACAGGCGGTGCTCGGAAAAACCATGTCGGGGGTCGTCGTCGCAACGATGATCAGGCCGATATCGCGCGGCGCCATGCCCGCCGCGCGGATCGCAGTCTTGCTGGCATGCAGGGCAAGATCGCTGGTCGTTTCGCTGTCGGCGGCGATATGCCGCTGGCGTATGCCGGTCCGCGTAAAAATCCACTCGTCTGTCGTATCGACGACACGTTCCAGATCGCGATTCGTCACGACCTTTTCCGGCAGATAACCGCCGGTGCCGATGATGCGCGCGTAGCTCACGCCGCTCTCACGTGCAGATTGGCCATGCGCTCGCTGATTTCGCGCAGGACGTCGTTGCGTACCTCATCGGCTGCGCGGCCGATTGCGATTTCGAACGACATCTCATCGGCCGAACCATGGCTCTTAACCACAATGCCGCGCAAGCCGAGCAGGCTCGCCCCGTTGTAGCGGCGCGGGTCGACGCGATGCTTGAATGCATTGATGACCGGCAACGCCGCCAATCCCGCAAGCCGGGTAAAAACATTGCGCCTGAACTCCTGGCGCAGATAGCTGGCGAGCATTTTCGCTAACCCTTCGGATGCTTTCAGCGCAACATTGCCTACGAAACCGTCGCACACGACGACGTCGGTCGTGCCTTTGTAGATATCGTCGCCCTCGATGTTGCCGTAAAAGTTCAAGCCGGAATCGCGCAACAACTCCGCAGCCTGTTTGACGACTTCGTTGCCCTTGATCGCCTCGTGACCGATGTTCAGGAGGCCTATGCTCGGCCGGTCTTCATGCTCAACAGCGTGAACCAGCATGGCGCCCATGATGCCGAACTGCAGCAAGTGCATCGCCGTGCAATCGACGTTGGCGCCCAGGTCGAGCACATAGGTACGCCCCCTCAAGGTCGGCATCACACTCGCGATCGCCGGTCGCTCGATGCCAGGTAAAGTTTTCAGAACGAAGCGCGAAATCGCCATTAAAGCGCCGGTATTACCGGCTGATACGCAGGCCTGCGCTTCACCGCTTTTGACCAGATTGACGGCGACCCGCATCGATGAATCTTTTTTGTTGCGCAACGCGACCGCCGGCGCATCATCCATGCTAACTGTTTCGGACGCCGGCTGAACCCTGAGCTGTGCGCCGCCGGGAATGCGACGACTGCGCAACTCGGCTTCGATTGCATCCGGCAAACCGACCAGAACGACATGGGTATCCGGCGCGGTTTTCATGAAACGCAGCGCGGCCGGCACGGTAACGTGCGGACCATGATCGCCGCCCATGCAATCTATGGCGACAGTAAGCTTCATCGTTGCAGCGATAAGCCCGACGTAACAGGCTAGTCAGTGAACCAGCGGGATCGACGAGCGAGCCGGACAGTCACGCCCGCTAACCCAAACGCCGTGTCAATCGTCCTTGGTTTTTACGATTTTTCTGCCGCGATAATAGCCGTTCGGACTGATGTTATGACGCAGATGAATCTCGCCGCTGGTCGGCTCCACGGCAAGCGGCGGGTTGGGCAGAAAATCGTGCGCGCGATGCATGCCGCGTTTGGACGGGGATTTCTTGTTCTGCTGGACTGCCATTGCTTACTCCTGATTTGCATCGAAATGATTCGATTCTTTGATCAACACGCTCAACTGACCAAGGCCCGCCGAGCGCTGCTCTCGTTTCGTTGCCGCGCCGGCCGCGCTGCAAACGTTTGTTTCGTGCCGCGGCGCGATCGGCAAACTCAGCAGAATTTCCTCCTCGACCAGAGCGATGACGTCGATCATATCCTCAGCCGGAATGCTCTCGACAGTATCATCTTCGTCCATCAAATCGGGAAGCGCGTGCTGGACGGGGGTCAAATTCGACGAGATCACAATCTTGTATGCGAACGGCTCCAGACATCGTTCGCATCGCACGTTCAGCATACCGGTGACGCTGACGTGCAGATTCGGCTTGCCGGCGGCGCATGCTCCGGTAATCGAGTAGGCGACGCTCCCGATGTAATCGTGAAGTTGATCGTGAAGACGTTGCAGAGCCGCAACTTCGATAATGCCGCGCGAATTCTGGCCGCTAATAGCAAACGAAAGCGCGGATATCGTCTGGATCGACATAAGCGCGGCATTGATCATCGTAAACGCGGCATAATATTATTTCGCGGTTTTTCTGTCAAAACATCGCCCTATTGAATCCACCGCAAACACCATTGCCCATCGTGCTGGCCTCGTCCTCGGTTTACCGGCGGGGACTTTTGGCGAGGCTGGGCCTGCCATTTTCGGTATTCGCGCCCGACATCGACGAACACCCCGCAATGGATGAACGACCTGAGCAAATCGCTTTGCGCTTGAGTATCGCCAAAGCGCACGCCGCGGCTTCAATTAACCCCAAGGCTCTGATTGTCGGGTCCGATCAAGTCGCGATTCTGGACGGCGTCCAGTTGGGCAAGCCCGGCAATTTCGACAATGCGTTGCGCCAGCTACGCGCAGCAAGCGGCCGAACTGTCGATTTCCATACCGGACTATGCCTGTATAACAGCGACAGCGGCAATATGCAGGGAGAAGTCGTCCGTAACAGTGTAGCGTTCAGATCATTTGACGATGCGGAAATCGGGCGTTATCTGCACAGGGAGGCGCCTTATCACTGCGCGGGCAGCGCCAAAACCGAAGGCTTGGGCATCGCGCTGATTCAAAGAATCAGTGGCGACGATCCCAACGCATTAATCGGACTGCCGCTCATCGCGCTGGTCGGCATGCTGCAAAACGAAGGCGTTCTCGTTATCTAATACGGTCGATGACAAACGGCAAACTGTATTTGATCCCTGTCGCGCTCGGCCTTGGCGAGAGCGCGATCGAGCATCTGCCCGAAATCGCTGAAGTCACCGATTTCGTTGTCGAGAACTGCAAGACGGCGCGTCGGCATATCAAACGACTCGGCGTGAAAGCGCCCCTCGCGGCGATCGAAATGCAGGTGCTCGACGAGCACACGCGCAGCGAAACCATTCCTGATTTGCTCGCGCCGCTGCTCGCGGGGCGGAACGTCGGTCTGATGTCGGAGGCGGGTTGTCCCGGTATCGCCGATCCCGGCGCAGCATTGGTCGAACTTGCCCACCGGCAGTCGATACGTGTCGTGCCGCTGATCGGACCGTCGGCTATCGTGCTCGCCTTAATGGCGTCCGGTCTGAATGGGCAGCGCTTCGCATTTCACGGCTATCTGCCCAGCGCACGCGCTGATCGGGAGACGAGCATTCGCGAACTGGAGGCCGAATCGAAAGTCCGCGGCATGACGCAAATCTGCATCGAGGCGCCGTATCGAAATCGCCATCTGTTGGCCAGCCTTCTCGAATGCGCGCAGCCGGCAACGCGGCTTTGCATCGCCGCAAACTTGACCTTGCCGGCGGAGATGGTGCAGACCAAAACCATCGCTGAATGGAGAAAAGCCGTCCCCGATTTGCACAGGCAACCTGCGGTTTTTCTGTTTCAGGCCGCACCTTAGCGCGCGTTATTGCGTATCTATTTTCAACGGAGTTGTGTAGCCATGCGCAGCATAGCTTCGGCGGCCATTGCGCCGAAGCGCTTGGCGAAGCGGTCGACGACGCTCTCGCGCGGCGTGAAATCGACGATGTTTTCGGCCTTGACGATTTCCCGGGCGACGTATTCGACGCTGCCGAGCGCGTCAGCCAATCCGAGCTCGACACTTCTCTGGCCGGTCCATACCAGCCCGCTGAAAATTTCGGGCGTTTCCTTCAACCGTTTGCCGCGGCCTTCGCGCACGACCTGGATGAACTGCTGGTGAATATCGGTCAACATGGTTTTGGCGTAGGCCTGGTCTTCTTCGGTCAGCGGTGAAAACGGATCAAGGAACCCTTTGTTCTGCCCGGCCGTCAGCAGGCGCCGCTCGACACCGAGCTTTTCCATGGCGCCGGTAAATCCAAAGCCGTCAAGCAACACACCGATCGAGCCGACGAGGCTCGCCTTGTCGACGTAAATCTTGTCGGCCGCGACGGCGACGTAATAGCCGCCCGATGCGCAAATATCCTCGACCACCGCGTAAAGCGGAATGTTCGGGTGCACGATCCGCAGCCGCCGCATTTCGTCGTTGATATAACCGGCCTGCACCGGACTGCCGCCGGGGCTGTTGATGCGCAGGATCACGCCTCGCGTATTGCTGTCTTTAAACGCGTCCTGCAAGCCTTGGTTGATTTGTTCGGCGCTGCCCGAGCCGTCGGCGGCGATGACGCCATCCAGCTTGATAACGGCTGTGTGTTTGCCCGGCAACGGAATGTCCTTTTTGCCCAGCCATCCCATGGCGATAAACAGCAAGATAAACAGATAGATGAGCGTCAGCATCTTGAAGAAGATGCCCCAGTGGCGGCTCCTGCGCTGTTCGCGGACCGCCGATAACGCAAGCTTTTCCAGAACGTCCTTCTCCCAGCCGCGATTCGATTCCGGATCTGCCATATCCTGCCTTTCGAGATTTATGAATTGCGTCCGGGATCGCCATCCGGGTCGGAATCTACTGCGGCGATCCAGTAAACGCGATTGTCGCGCTCGGCGACACGAAGTTTTTCAAGACCTGCACCTTTACACGGCCCCAATACGCAACGGCCCCTGTCCGGCTCATACATCGCGCCGTGCGATGCGCAAATCGAGTATAACCCGGATTGATCGAAGAACTTGCCGGGCTCCCAGTCAGGCTCGACGGACTGGTGCGCGCAGCGATTGATGTAAGCATGAACGCGCCCAGAGAAGCGAATGACGAACGCAGAGTCGCGGTTATCCGTGACAGCGAAGCGGACGCCGTCCACCCCGTTCGCCAGGTCGGCGCTCGCGCAAATCAGGCGTTCGCGCATCAAGGGTTCGCGCATCAAGCGTTCGCAGTGAGCCAGGCCGACACTTCCGCAAAGTCGCGCATGCAGCCAAGTGCCGAATGCGCGAGCAACCCCTGCTCCGCGTGCGCGCCATAGCTCACCGCCAGGCTCGCCACCCGTGCGTTTTCCGCCATTTTCAGATCATGCGTCGTATCTCCTATCATCAGCGTACGCCCGGGCCGCGTACCAAGTGCGCCCATCAGATCGAGCAACATGCCGGGATGCGGCTTCGAAAAGCTTTCGTCGGCGCAGCGCGTACCGTGAAAATAAGACGCGAGGCCAGTTGCCTCCAGCGAACGATCCAGCCCGCGTCGGCTTTTTCCGGTCGCCACCGCCAGCAGGAAACCGTCTTCATACAGTCCCTTGATGCCGTCCGAGACGTGAGGAAACAATGGAATATCGTGATCGCGCGAAAGGAAATAGTGTCGATAGCGCTCAACCAGCGCCCGCCCGGATTCCGGCAGCAGCCCCGGCCATAAATGCGCGAGTGCTTCGTCGAGGCCGAGGCCGATAACGTGGCGCGCGCTTTGGTCAGTCGGTTCCGGCAGATCGAGATCGCAGCTGGCGGCTTTGAGACATGCGACGATAGTCGCGGCCGAATCGATTAAAGTGCCGTCCCAGTCGAATACCAGCAAATCATATTTTCTTGATTTCACGAAAATTTACCGGGGATTGATCAGCGATCATCCAGCGTCTGCAAGAATGCCGAAAGCTCTTGTGGCAGTGGAGCGTTCAGATTCAGGAGCGCGCCTGTTAGCGGATGTTTGACGACCAGGCTGGCAGCGTGCAGAAACATCCGCTTCAGGCCGCATTTGGCGAGCTGGCGGTTGAGGGCGAAATCGCCATACTTGTCGTCGCCGGCAATCGGAAATCCCAGATGCGCGAGGTGCACACGAATCTGATGCGTGCGGCCGGTTTTCAATTCGGCATTCAGCAGACTGAAATCGCGCCAGCCGCGTTCGAGCGTGAACACGGTGTGCGTCGTCTGCCCGTCCTCCACCACGGCGACGCGGCGCTCGCCGCTTGCCGTCAGGTATCGCTTCAACGGCAACCGCACGTTTTGCCTGGCATTGCGCCATGCGCCAGATGTCAAGGCAAGATAGCGCTTTTCGACGGCGCCCTCGCGCATTGCCGTATGCAGACCGAGCAGCGCCGTCCGCTTTTTCGCCAGCAGCAATAATCCCGAAGTCTCACGATCGAGTCGGTGCACGAGCTCGATGAATTTCAGTTGCGGGCGCTCGAGCCGTATCTGCTCAATCACGCCGCGGCTGACACCGCTGCCGCCATGCACGGCGATACCAGCAGGCTTATCGAGCACAAGCAGATATTCGTCTTCGAAGATGACTTCCGCTTTGAGGCGGGGGCCGATCGCAGGCGCACGCATCGACACCTGCGCAGTGCGCACCGGTGGAATACGCAACTTATCGCCGGTCTGCAGGCGATATGTCGGCGCCACCCGGCCGCTGTTGACGCGCACCTCACCGTTGCGAAGCAGCCGGTAGATATGGCTGCGCGGTACGCCTTTCAGTGTTTTTACGAGGAAATTATCGATGCGCTGTTCAGCCGCGTTTTCGTCGACTTCTGCCCAGGTTACAGAATTTTTGCTTGCGCCGGACATTGTGCCTATACTATTTCTTGGTTTACGGCCTGTTGCAAACCACTTGCCTGAAAAGCATTTTCCGCTTTCGGGAAGCGTAACGCGCACCGAAAATCAAAGCCGCGAGTCTTGCTGGTCGAAAAGTTCCCAAGTTTGGGACGGCATCGCTGAAAAAGGCTCGAAAAACAGGTTAACTTCGCTCACCGGCAAGTAGCGATAACATTTGCGCTCAATTTCACCTAGCCACCTGGATTCCAAGAGTAGCTGACAAAAGTAAACACGCGACCCTATGTGCCGCGGCATTACCCAATACGCGCCGAACGAGCTGATTCCACGCACAAATTGCATGATCGAAGCTGACCGACGCGCTGCTACTTCCCCGCTTTAGCGGACTGAGAAATGACAAACCCGAAGAGTTATCCATGTCAACCATCGTAAAGCACTTATGACTGAATGATTCTGCAGCCAACCAATTGAGGCGCAGGGATTTGCCCTACCCGTGTTATTGAGCGCGGGAGAACAAGAAATGAAGCGCATGTTATTCAATGCGACCCACGCGGAAGAATTGCGGGTCGCCATCGTCGATGGCCAGAAGCTCATCGATCTGGACATAGAATCAGCCGGAAAGGAACAACGCAAAAGCAACATCTACAAAGGCATCATCACCCGCATCGAGCCCAGTCTCGAAGCCGCATTCATCGATTACGGCAGCGACCGCCACGGTTTCCTGCCATTCAAGGAAGTCGCGCGCGCCAATTTCCAGGCCGGCGAAAATTCGCGCTCGCGCATCCAGGACGCGTTACGCGAAAGTCAGGAAATAATCGTGCAGGTCGACAAAGACGAGCGTGGCAACAAGGGCGCGGCGCTGACGACCTTTATCAGCCTCGCCGGGCGCTATCTGGTACTGATGCCGAATAACCCGCGCGGCGGCGGCGTCTCCCGGCGCATCGAAGGCGAAGAGCGCAACGAGTTGCGCGACACCATGAATCAGCTCGAGGTACCCTCCGGGATGAGCGTGATCGCGCGCACTGCCGGCATCGGCCGCACCCTGGAAGAATTGACCTGGGACCTGAACTATCTGCTGCAACTGTGGCGCGCGATCGAGAACGCGTCGAACCAGCAAAACGGCGCGTTCCTGATTTACCAGGAATCGAGCCTCGTCATTCGCGCCATTCGCGACTATTTCCATCAGGAAATCGGCGAGATCCTGATCGACACCGAAAGCATCTACCAGCAGGCGCAGCAGTTCATGAGCCACGTGATGCCGGCGAACGTCAATCGCGTGAAACTCTACAACGACGACGTGCCGTTGTTCTCCCGCTTCCAGATCGAGCACCAGATCGAAACCGCGTACTCGCGCCAGGTGCCCCTGCCCTCGGGTGGAGCGGTCGTCATCGATCATACCGAAGCGCTGGTATCGGTCGACGTCAACTCGGCGCGCGCGACACGAGGCGCCGATATCGAGCAGACCGCGCTCAACACCAACCTCGAAGCCGCCGACGAAATCGCGCGGCAGCTGCGCTTGCGGGATTTGGGCGGCCTGGTGGTCATCGATTTCATCGATATGGAAAGCCAGCGCAACCAGCGCGACGTCGAAAACCGCCTGCGCGACGCACTGCATTTCGACCGTGCGCGCGTCCAGACCGGCAAAATTTCGCGGTTCGGCCTGCTCGAATTGTCGCGGCAGCGGCTGCAGCCATCCCTGGGCGAATCGAGCCACAGTTCATGCCCGCGTTGTCACGGCACCGGGCACATTCGCGGCATCGAATCGTCGGCGCTGCACATCCTGCGCATCATTCAGGAAACGGCGATGAAGGAAAACAGCGCCGCGATCAATGTGCAAGTGCCGGTCGACGTCGCGACTTTTCTGTTGAACGAAAAGCGGTCCGAAATCCATGCCATCGAATCCCGGCTCAAAGTCAATGTCGTGCTGATCCCGAACATGCACCTGGAGACGCCGCACTACACGATCACCCGGTTGCGCCATGATGAACTGAACAGCGGAGAAGCGGCGATCGCAAGCTACAAGATGGTCGAAGTGCCGCCGGAAGAGAATACCGCGATCGCGCCAGTGGTCGACGCCAAAGTCGAACGTCCGCAAGCCGCGGTCAGAGGCATCACGCCGCAGCAGCCGGCGCCGATCCGTCAGGAAGCAGTGGTGCATGAACCGTCGCTGCTCGACAAAATCCTGGCGTGGTTCAAACCCGCGCCGCCGCCCGTAGCAACCGAAGCGGCGCGATCCACCTCGCGGCAGCGGCCACCGAAGCGGCCCAGACGCGATCAGCCCCGACGCGAGCAAAAAGATGCGCCTTCCGCTGAGCCGCGCATCGCGAAAACGGCTTCCGAAGCCGTTATTGAATCGGAACGCGAACCAGCGCGCGTACGCGAAATGGTCGTCGAGCGCACGGACGCCCGCCCGCCTCGACGAGATCGTCCCGAGGGGTCGCGACCACGGCGTGAGCGTGGTGAACGTAACGGAAATCGCGCGGAAGCTCAGCCCAAAACCGCGGCGTCAGCGCTTGCTCCGGAGCCGGCCTTGGCGCGGGCCGAGCGCAGCCCGGAGGATCACGCTCAAGCGGATGGCGAAGCACGGGAACCGCGCAGTCGTCGTGGGCGTCGCGGGGGCCGACGCGAACGCGGAGAGCGTGCGCCGAATCCAGCCACGAGCCCAGCCGCGAATCTAACTGATATCGCAGCGGCTCCGGCCGATATTGGTGAATCGAACAGGGCTGCGTCAAACGATGAACCCGGGTTCGCAGCGTCTTCCGCGAATGTCGGCATAGCGGACGTCTCGCTCGCGGATGCCACGACATCCATTCCCACCGAAAAGCCCGGGTTCAGAATGCCCGCGCGGGAGGCTACACCCGAGCCTTCTTCGGCATTGGAAACGGCATTGCAGCAGCCGGATCGCGCGGGCGAGCCTGACAACGGTGGTGGCTTTGAGAGTGCACGGCTGTTTGAAGCCCAAGCCGACGAGTCTTCCAGTCAGATAAACGATCAGAGCCCGACTTTTATTGATTCACCGAGGGTGGTGGCTGAGCAAAACGCCCCGCAACCCGAATCTCACCTGCCGGCGGCGGTTCAACCACCCGTCATCGAAGCGGCGCCGCGCAGTCAGGCCGCTGGCAATGGCTCCGACAAGGTGAGTACTGGCGGAGACTGGGTACAAATTGAAACGGATCCGCATAAGCTGAAAGACGTTGCCGCACGTGACGAGAATGAGGCGGAAGCTCTCGTCAGTCGTCCCCGAGTTCGCCGGCCGGCGCCGCCGCCCGTCGAAAACCAGCCGCTCGTGCAAATCGAGACGCACAAGTAAACGTCGTATACAACCCGGAAAGCCCGGCAAAACCGGGTTTTCCGGTTCGTTGGCCTACTTTGTCATTCGAGTTTTCGGTTTGGCGCGGTCTTCATTTCGTCGAGAAAGCCAATCGCGGCGTCTTCTACCATATCCAATACCCGCTCGAACCCTTGCGAGCCGCCATAGTAGGGATCCGGTACGGCGTCGATTCGGTGTCGCTGGGCGTAGGACATGTACAGGCGAAGCTTGTGCGCAGACTCCCGCGGACAGCGGTCTCTCAGCAGTGCGAGATTTTCGGAATCCATCGCCAGAATATAGTCGAACTCCCGGAAATCTTTCGCGCACACTTGACGCCCGCGTAAACAGCTGAGATCGTAGCCGCGTTGTTTCGCCGCCTTCTGCGCGCGCTGGTCGGGCGCCTCATCGATGTGATAAGCATGCGTTCCGGCTGAATCTATAAGCATATGGTCGGCCATGCCCATGCGCTCGGCCTTATGGCGCAACACCGCCTCGGCAGTCGGAGAACGGCAGATATTTCCCATGCAGACGAACAATACTTTGATCATGGGGCGCCTGCCTCAGCCCGGGATCTCGACGCCAAACAGGTACTGCTTCAGCGTCTTCAATTCGTCGCGCAGTTGGGCTGCCCGCTCGAATTCGAGATTCTTCGCACACGCCAGCATTTCTCTCTCCAACCTTTTGATCTCGCGTGTCGCATCCTTCTCGCTCAGCGCACGATAGGACGCCCCGATCTGGGCGGCGCGCAAAGCCAGGTGGGCTTTCTCCGGTTCGTATATCCCGTCGATCATTTCCGTGACGCGTTTAATGATGCCTTTCGGAGTGATGCCGCGCGCCAGGTTATGCGCGATCTGCTTGTTGCGCCGCCGCTCGGTTTCGTCGATCGCGCGGCGCATTGAATCGGTAATGACGTCAGCATAAAGGATCGCCGTCCCGTTTATGTGGCGCGCAGCGCGGCCGATGGTCTGGATCAGCGAACGCGTGGAACGCAGAAATCCTTCCTTGTCCGCATCGAGTATCGCAACCAGCGACACCTCGGGAATATCGAGGCCTTCACGCAGCAGGTTGATGCCGACCAGCACGTCGAAATGGCCAAGCCGCAGATCGCGAATGATTTCGACGCGCTCCACGGTATCGATATCGGAATGCAGATAGCGCACCTTGACGCCGTGATCGGCCAGATAATCCGTCAAGTCTTCGGCCATGCGTTTGGTCAGCGTCGTAACCAGAACGCGCTCTTTGCATGCGGTGCGCGCGTTGATCTCGGATAACAGATCGTCAACCTGGGTCGAGGCCGGCCGCACTTCCAGGGCCGGGTCGGTCAAACCTGTCGGACGCACGACCTGCTCGACGACTTTTCCCTGATGGGTGTTTTCATACTCGGCCGGCGTCGCCGACACGAAAATCGTCTGCCGCATCATGCTTTCGAACTCATCGAAGCGCAGCGGCCGGTTGTCGAGCGCGGACGGCAGGCGGAAACCGTATTCGACGAGATTTTCCTTGCGCGCGCGATCGCCCTTGTACATGCCGCCGATCTGCGGAATCGTCACGTGGCTTTCGTCGATGATCATCAGCGCATCGCGCGGCAGATAATCGATCAAGGTCGGCGGCGGCTCGCCGGCGTTGCGCCCCGACAGATGGCGCGAATAATTTTCGATGCCTTTGCAGAAGCCGATTTCGTTCATCATTTCGAGATCGAAGCGCGTGCGGCCTTCGAGGCGCTGCGCTTCGACGAGCTTGTTCTCGGCGACGAACTGGGCGAGGCGTTCGCGCAACTCGTCCTTGATCTGTTCGATCGCGCGCAGCGTGGTTTCGCGCGTCGTCACATAATGACTGGACGGATACACGGTATAGCGCGCGACTCGGTGCTGGATATGGCCTGTCAGCGGATCGAACAGCGACAGGCTTTCAAGCTCATCATCGAACAGGGACACGCGCAACGCGGTCTCCGAACTTTCCGCCGGGAAAATATCGAGTACATCGCCGCGCACGCGAAACGTACCGCGCTTGAATTCGATTTCATTGCGCTCGTACTGGATTTCGACGAGGCGCTTGATGATGTCGCGCTGCGCGGTTTTTTCTTTCTCGCGCAGGTGCAAAACCATGCTGTGGTAATCGACCGGATCGCCGATACCATAAATCGCGGAAACCGTCGCCACGATGACAGTGTCCTTGCGCTCGAGCATAGATTTGGTCGCTGACAGACGCATCTGTTCGATATGCTCGTTGATGCTCGAATCCTTTTCGATGAACAGATCGCGCGAAGGTACATAGGCTTCCGGCTGGTAATAATCGTAGTACGAGACGAAATACTCGACCGCGTTCTCCGGGAAGAATTCGCGCATCTCGGCGTAAAGCTGAGCGGCCAGCGTCTTGTTCGGCGCCATCACGATTGCGGGCCGGCCGAGCTGGGCGATGACATGCGCCATCGTGTAGGTTTTGCCCGAGCCGGTGACGCCCAGCAGCGTCTGAAATGAAAGCCCGTCTGCCAGGCCTTCGACGAGTTCCCTGATAGCCTGCGGCTGGTCGCCGTCGGGCGAAAATGGCTGATGAAGCTTGAATGGGCTGTGGGGGAAGGTAACAATCACGGGTTACAATTCGCCCTCTATAATTTATCCTAGCATATGGACGCAATAGCCTCGCCGTCGTTCCTTGCGCGCGTAGAAATGGCGCCGCGCGACCCTATTCTCGGCATTACGGAAACCTATCTCGCCGACCAGAATCCGCGCAAAGTCAATCTCGGCGTCGGCGTTTATTACGACGATAAAGGCAAAGTGCCGCTGCTTGAATGCGTGAGGCGCGCCGAAGCGCAGTTGATGGAGAAAGCAGGCCCGCGCAGTTATCTGCCAATCGATGGCATACCCACCTATAACAGCGCGGTCCAGGCGCTGTTATTCGGCGACGAAGCAGTAGCCGCGGCTTCGATCATTACCATCCAGGCTCTGGGCGGCACCGGAAGTTTGAAGCTGGGCGCGGATTTTCTGAAGCGCGTGGTTGCGGATGCGACTGTCTGGATCAGCGATCCGAGCTGGGAAAATCATCGTGCGCTGTTCGAGAGCGCGGGCTTTCCGGTCAAGACCTATCCTTATTACGATTCGGCTACGCAAGGACTGAAATTCGCCGAGATGAAAGCCGCGCTGAGCGGACTCGCCGAGGGCAGCATCGTCCTGCTGCATGCGTGCTGCCATAATCCGACCGGTGTCGATCTGTCCGCGGCGCAATGGGCCGATGTCGTCGAGATCGTCGCTAGCCGCAATCTGATCCCGTTTCTCGATATCGCCTATCAGGGTTTTGGCGAAAGCATCAACGCCGACGGCGCCATTGTCCGGCGCTTCGCGGACACCGGCGGACCGCTGTTTGTCGCGAGTTCGTTTTCCAAATCGTTCTCCCTGTACGGCGAACGCGTCGGCGCACTCAGTATTCGCACCGCCAGCAGCAATGAGGCGCAGCGCGTGCTGAGCCAGATCAAGCGCGTTGTTCGTACCAATTATTCCAATCCGCCGACGCATGGCGGCCACGTGGTTGCGGCGGTGCTGACCAGCCCTGAATTGCGCGGTTTATGGGAGCGCGAACTTGCCGCGATGCGCGACCGCATACGGGCGATGCGCCAGCAGCTTGTCGATCGGCTGAAAACGCGCGCGCCCAATAGAAATTTCGACTTCGTGCTCACGCAACGGGGCATTTTTTCCTACTCCGGATTGACCAAAGACGAGGTTGCGCGACTGCGCAACGAATACTCTATTTACCCTGTCGACAGCGGCCGTATCTGCGTTGCAGCCCTGAACTCGCAAAATGTCGATTATGTGGCGGAGGGCATCGCAACAGTCATCGGGTAACCGGTTCCAGGACGCCGGATACGACGATGGGATTCGAGTGAACGCAGCGAAACGATGCATTGACCCAGCCCCCGGGGGCTGGCTACAATGCGCGCTTCAAAATTCCCCGATAGCTCAGCGGTAGAGCAACTGACTGTTAATCAGTGGGTCCGTGGTTCGATCCCACGTCGGGGAGCCAAAAATCAATAAGTTACGTCAAAATCTGCAAACGGTAATTTGACTGTATAGCGCTTGTATAGCAAAGAAATAAAATTCCAGGGGACGATTTTCCCCAAGGAGAACAGCATGTCGAGCGAAAGCATAACAATTGCGAGCGCAGTTAAGGTAATCCCCGATTCGGCTGCGCGAGTTGCATGCGCGGTTCAGCGC
>JACDAM010000184.1 GCA_013695435.1 Burkholderiales bacterium
GGGGGGGGGGGGGGGCCCCGCCGCCGGAGGTCGTTGGTCTGGAGCCCGTCGAAGGAGCGGGAAACGTTGGACAAGCTCACCGCGAATGGTCTGACCAAGGCGCTACCGGCGCTGCGTATCGAAGAAACGCAGCAGGCGCTGCGGCAACCACATCAGATGGCCCGGAAAACGGCCGCTGACGAATCCGACATGGCCGCCGGTCGGCGGAAATTCACGCGTGACGTACGCCGACACTTCGTTCGCGGCAGGCAAATACGCAGCGGGCAAAAACGGATCGTTTCTCGCGTTGACGAGCAGGGTCGGTACACGAATATCGACGAGGCCGGGCTTGCTGCTGGCGCGCGTCCAGTAATCATCGGCGTCCTTGTAGCCGTGCAGCGGCGCGGTGACGAGATTGTCGAATTCACGCAAGGTGCGCGCGCGCGAAACAGCGCCGGCATCATACAGACCGGGATGGCTCACCAGTTTGAGCAGCGATTTACGGCGCAGCGTTCGCAGGAAATGCCGCGTATAGAATCGGTTGAAGCCGCGCGCGAGCCCATCGCCTGCAGCGCGCAGATCGACCGGCGCCGACACCGCGACGGCGGCATCGACGATAGCCGCGGCCTGTTCGCCCTCTTGCGCCAGCCATTTGAGCAGAGCATTGCCGCCCAGCGAAACGCCGGTGACGAAAAGATGTGCCTGATATTGCTCCGTCCCGCCTTGATTCGCCTTGATCCGGCGCAGTACCCAATCGATTTCGGCCGCATCGCCGGAATGATAAAAGCGCGGCAGCAGATTGGCCTCGCCGCTGCAGCCGCGGAAATGCACGACCACGCCGTGCCAGTTCTGCTGCTGCACGGCCGCCATCATGCTGCGGGCATAGTGGCCGCTCGACCCGCCTTCGAGGCCATGAAAAAGAACGACCAGCGGTTCGCCGACGCCTCCAGCCAGCCAATCGAGGTCGATGAAATCGCCGTCCGGCGTGTTCCAGCGCTCGCGCCGATAGCTGATACGGGGCGCCGGCGCCAGCTTGGCGTAAATGGTCTGCAGATGGCCGCCCGGAAGCCAGAACGGCGCGCGGTAAGCTGGAATCGCGCTCAAGCGGAAAGAGCGCCGGAATGGGAGTATTTCAATGGAAGGTATTTCATGATGGACGCGCATTATAGCGGACGGGGGAATAAGCCCAGCGGCGCCCTGACAAACGGCTGCGAAATCGATTCCCATAAATGCGGCGACGACGCTAGAATCAGTCCAGAATAATCTCCTCCCGACTATTTCAGCATACAGAATAGCTTCCCCGCGATGAGCAGCCACTTTCGCCACCCGCTTTTGATCGCTCATCGCAGCACTCGCAACGACTTTCCTGTTTCAGTCGCCGCGACCAGCCGCGGCGGACGATGCGTCCAAACGCACAATACCCGATTCATCGTCGAAATCGAGCGAGACGACGACCGCGGCGCCTGTAGCCAGGGCGCCATCGACGAAAACTTTCGCCGCGCCGGTGTACGCCGCCGCCTTCAAGGATTTCAATCGCCAGCTGCAGCCTTTGAGCCAGTGGAAAGACGACTTTCTGGTCGTCTATTTCTGGGCGACGTGGTGCAAGTCGTGCCGCGCCGAAGTCCCGGAATTGATCGCGCTGCACAATAAATACAAGGACAAAGGCGTCGCGGTCGTCGGCATTTCGATCGACAACACCGACAAGGTCAAGGCGTTCGCCAAGGAATACCAGATTCCGTATCCGCTTTTGATCGGCAGCCAGGATGCGATGGATCTTTCCAAAAAAATGGGCAACAAGGTCGGTGGATTGCCGTTCACGATCATGGTCAACAGCCGCGGCGAAGTCGTCAAAACAATTTTGGGCGAACTTCCGCACGGGCAGCTTGAAGAAATTCTGGTCGCGCTCAAAGGTTGATTCGGAGAGGAGGACTGGATGAGAGGCCGGAAGGTGTCGCGTTGGTACGAGTCGTTCCGCAGCATTCCAAAGGAGGAATCATGACAAGTTTGAATAATCAATCGAGGTTCAAGCGGCGACACGCGTCACTTGCCGCAGCCTTGGCCTTAAGCTTTGCATTGCCGGCCGGCACGTCGCTGGCTGCGCCGCAAAAAGACGCTGCTGCCGAAGCGCCAATCTGGGTCGTCGATCCATCGCCGGTCAACTGGCTGTGGATTACCTGGAACACCATGGAAGAACTCGTGCGCGTCGATAAGGACGGCAAGCAGGAGATGGGGCTGGCGGAAAGCTACAAATGGATCGATCCGAAAACGGTCGAATTCAAGCTGCGCAAAAACGTCGTGTTCCAGGATGGCGAGAAACTCAACGCGCAGGTATTCCGCAAGAGCTTCGATGAAGTGCAGCGCTGGGACAACCCGCATCCGCCGGGCGCGTTTCTGAATTTCGCCAAAGGCACCAAGCTCGACGTGATCGACGATCACACCGTGCGCTTCACGTTCCCGGAAACCGATTCCGCGGCGATGATGAAATTCCGCGGTATGCACGTCGGCAGTTCCAAGTTCTGGAAAGAGCTCGGCTTCGTCGATAAAAAAACCGGTAAAGCCGAAGGCCATTGGTGAGTGATCGACGCAGCCGGTCCGTGGGGGACTGGCCCGTTTGAAGTAAAAGACGGCACGTCGACGCTCGACAAGCGCGCGCCTGTCGTGACACTCGCGCCGAACAAAAATTACTGGAACAAGGATCGCATGGCGAAAGCCACGTTCAAGTTCGACAACGTGATTTCGAAGCAGGAAGCGATCGAAGAAGTGATGAACGGCGGCAAGATTCACATCGTCACCGAGCTGTTGCCGCAGGAAGCCAAGCAGGTCGAAAAAAGCAAGCATGCGAAGGTCGTCAAGAACGACGCGAAAACCATACTGGTCGGGGTTTTCAACCAGAGTGCGCCGAATTCGAAATGGACCGACGTCAACTTGCGTAAAGCGGCCAATCTGGCAGTGGATCGCAAGGCGGTGTTGAAAGATGGCGGCATGGGTTACGGCACGATCCATCCATCGTTCATCCAGAAAGGGCAGTTCGGTTTCAACAAAAGCCTGAAACCTTACGGCCACAAGCCGGATGAAGCGAAGAAAGCGCTGAATGCCGCGGGCGTCAAGCAGATCACGATCGTTGCCGGCGAAGGCCATAAAGGCGTCGTCGATGCGCTCGCGAAAAACTTCGAAGCGGCCGGCGTCAAAGTCAACAAGGATATGTCGGGCGCTCCGAAAGGCGACAACTGGGACATCTGGCTGGTAGAGCATTTCGACTGGTCGCCCAACTATCCGATGGGCGTCGTGTTCCGTGAATTCTTTGGCGACAGCGGCGGTTTTCGCAAAATGAAAAACGACGCGAAGTTCGAAGGCCTGCAAACCAAGGTTCTTGCGACCACCGGCAACAAGGAGCAGGAAAAGCTGATGCAGGAAATGGACAAATATGTCTATGACAATGCCAATGTCCTGTTTCTCTACTCGCCGGCCAAGCTGTACGCGGTCAGCAACAAGGTCAATTTCGTTCCGTACAAAACGACGGTGCTGGAATTGGTCGAGAGCGGGTGGAAGAAATAAGACGCACGCACAAGACCTAGCTTCAATGCCCGCGTTCAAGCGCGGGCATTTTTTTTTCGGATCGTCAAATTGTCGGTTTTCGTCAAATGGATATTCGGGATCGTCGTTTTTCGCAAGCGGAATTCAGCGGAATCCGTAGCCCGGGTGAAGTAAAACAAAACCCGGGATCAAGCTTCCGATAATGTGAAATGATCATCGGCACCGCAGGCCATATCGATCACGGCAAAACCGCGCTGGTCAAGGCATTGACCGGCATCGACGCCGATCGCCTGCAAGAAGAGAAAGCGCGCGGCATCACCATCGATCTCGGCTTCGCCTACAAGCCGTTGCCGAGCGGCGAGATTCTGGGTTTCGTCGATGTGCCCGGGCACGAAAAATTTATCCACAACATGCTGGCCGGCGCGACCGGCATCGATTACGCGCTTCTGGTGATTGCGGGCGACGATGGCCCGATGCCGCAGACTCTGGAACACCTGGCGATTGTCGACTTGCTGCATCTAACCCGCGGCTCCGTGGCGCTGACGAAAATCGATACGATCACTGATGCCAGGATCGACGAAGTCAGTGCGCAAATTCGCGCGCAGCTCGCCGGAACCACGCTCGCCGCCGCGCCGCTTTTTCCGGTTTCAGCGATCACCGGCGCGGGAATCGAGGCGCTGGACCGGCATCTGCGCCAAGCCGCCGCCGAGCTGGCGAATACGCACACGACCAGCGGAAAATTTCGCCTCGCGGTCGATCGTTGCTTCACGCTGGCCGGCATCGGCATCGTTGTGACCGGCACCGTGTTTTCGGGGCAGGTCGCGGCCGGCGACAGGCTGGTCGTTTCGCCGGCGGGCATAGCTGTGCGGGTGCGCGGCATACACGCGCAAAATCAGCTTGCCGTCAGCGGTCGCCGCGGCCAGCGTTGCGCGCTCAACCTCGCCGGGTTGCAATTCGAAAAAAACGATATTCACCGCGGCAACTGGGTTGTCGCCGAGGCGGCGCACGCGCCGACTTCGCGCCTGGACGTGCGATTGCAAGTTCTGGCGTCCGAGGCCAAGGCGCTGAAGCACTGGACGCCGGTTCATGTCCATATCGGCGCTGCCGATATCAGCGGCCGCGTCGCCATACTTGAGGCGGGTTCCATCGCATCCGGCAGTGACGGTTTGGCGCAACTGATCCTGCAGGAGCCGGTCGGCGCTTTTCATGGCGATCGTGTCGTACTCCGCGACCAATCCGCGCAGCGCACTTTGGGCGGCGGCAGCGTCATCGATGGCCTTTCCGCCCGAACGCGGCCGGCGCAAATCGCAGCGGCTCGCTGTGCTGCGCGCGCTCGAGCGCGACTCCGCAAGCGACGCCTTGCGCGAGCTGCTCGTCCTGAGTCCGCTCGGCCTCGATCTCGGCCGTCTGGCG
>JACDAM010000185.1 GCA_013695435.1 Burkholderiales bacterium
CTCAACATCGTATCGCCTAAGAGTCACGGCTTCCTCAATTCCTGCTACGCGAACGAAGCCAACAAGATTCGCGGCCAGGGCGCACAATTCGTACTGATCAATCCAAGCGACGCCATGCCGCGCGGCATCGAACACGGTGTTGCGGTACGCGTGTTCAACGAGCGCGGTGAGTTTCAAGCCAACGCCGAAGTCACCGAGGACACGCAGCCGGGCGTAGTTATATCAACGCTCGGCTACTGGCGTAGCAAGAATGCCGGCGGCGGCGCGGTCAATGTGATCAGCTCCGATGAATTCGTCAACATGGGTCACGCGCCGACGTTCTCGGATAATCTCGTCGAGGTCGCGCTGGCGAGTTAAGAATCCAATCCCGCGAGAGCAGGAAGGCACCGCGATTCGCGGCTTTTATTCCGGAATGACAAACCAGATTGCCGCGTCGGCTGCGCCTCCTCGCCATGTCGTGGTGTCATTGCGAGCGGCCTTTAGAACTGGGCTTGAACCGGCGGAAGCAATCTGTTTTTGCGGTTTTAAAGTTTAGCCGTCGGGGAGTCTCCACCAACATCAGGAACAGGCCTCATTAGCGCGCGCTTGGCAGATCTGCGCTCGCGCTGCTTTCTTCCCGCGCCGGCAACGGCGCTTCCAGATCTCTGATGATGTCGTAATACAGCCGCACGTTTTCGGTCATCACTGCCGCCTCGCCGCCGCGCGCGGCGCCGTATTTCAACTTGCTGTAGTGCTCTTCCTGCGCAAGCAGCGGCAGGGTTTTCTTGATATCGATCCAGGAATCCGGGTTGAGGTCGCGTTTTTGCGTCAGCACGCGACCGTCTTCGAGATGGCCCAATCCGAGGTTGTAGGCGGCGAGCGCGATCCACGTGCGATCGGGTTCGGGAATACGTTCCGGCAGTGTTTTCCTCAGCGTCTGCAAATAGCGCGATCCGCCCATGATGCTTTGCTTCGGATCGAGCCGATTGCCGACTTTCATGCGTTCGGCTGTGTCTTCGGTCAGCATCATCAGGCCGCGCACGCCCGTCGATGAGGTCGCTTGCGGGTCCCAGTGCGATTCCTGGAATGCGAGCGCCGCGAGCAGCCGCCAATCGATGCCGGTCGCCCATTCGGCCTCGTAGAAATATTCGCGGAAGGCGGGCAGGGCAGTGCGAACCTTTTCGCGGAAGTGGGCGAGGTAGAGCTGATCGAAGCGTCCGATGTGGCCGTAGTAGCGGTCGAGCAGACGCCTCAGGGTGCCGTCCTTTTTGATGCGCGCGAAAAATTCGTCCGAGCGCGCTTTCCATTCCGAATGCGCCGGCGGAAACGCCCACGCCAGCGATTGCGGTTCGCCGATGCTGAACGCGGTGCGCAAATCGGGATGAAAATTTTTCGCGACATCGACGACGTGCGATGCGGCAACGACGTAATCGATGGTGCCGTTCGCGACTTTCTCAAGCAGCTTGGCGCTGTCTTCGATCCTGACCTCGGACCAGGTCAACGCCGGAAAATCGTATTGCGCAGTCGTTAACGCTTCGACATTATTCGATCCGGCGACGACTTCGATCTTCTTGCCGACCAGATCGGCCAGCGTTTTCGGCTTGCGGTCGTCGCGGTTATAGACCACCTGGAAACGCACGGTCTGATAGGGCTCGCCGAACGCCACTTTGTCCGCCCACTGCTTCGATTGGCCAATGCCGGCAGCGGCGAAATGCACGAGCTGCCCGGTCAGAGCCTGCGAAATTTGCTCGAGTTCGGATGCGACGATAAAACGCACCGGCAGCTTGAGGTCTTCCGCAAACAATTTCACCAGATCGTATTCGAGCCCGGAGGGATTGCCCGCTTCGTCCTCGAAATAAGTCGTGGCGCTTTTGCGCGTGATAACGACGATTTCGCTGGTTCCGGCAATCGACGATTCGAGCGTCGGCTTGGGTGGCAGCTTGGGCGGCGGCTTGCCAATCCGCTCGCACGCCGCGAGCCCGATCAGCAATGACAGCGCCAATATCGGAACGCGGAGCGGCCGGAATTGCGGTAACCATGTCATGCACATAAGCTCTGGACCAAACAATGCCAAAGCGAATTGTCACACGATGGAAGGGTTTAACAAAACCGGCAAACGCACGCGGGATGCGGGCACTGCAAAGAACGCTTCGCTGGTAAAATAGCGCGCTCCCGGAGAGGTGCCAGAGTGGTCGAATGGACCGGACTCGAAATCCGGAGTACGGCTTGCTGTACCGTGGGTTCGAATCCCACCCTCTCCGCCAAGGTAGCATCCGAGTTCATCCTGCCTTAGGCAGGGATTGCTGTTTGTAGAGTGTTTATTGAAGCGAGGGTTACCGACGCGGAGACGGATGGAGCCACGGAGCATTCAAATCGACCAGGCGCGCCTTCGCGCCAGCCCCCGCGCTGCCTGGGTTATTTTTGCGTTTTTCGTCGCCGGTCCTGCGCGGGCGCGTGATCGGCGGCGTGTTAGCGTACATGGTCTGGAGTTGGGACGATCGCGGTAAGGGGGTAGACGCTTCCGAACCGCTGACAGTTTCAGGCAATTCGCCGCCCACAGAAGAAGGGCAATAAATCTAGTTTCGCCCAGTTTATCCAAATCTATGGTGGATGACCAATTCCGACTTCTCTAGATGCTCACTCACCCGCCCAGATGGCGGCGCGTGTCGAAAGCATCGGCGTTTATAAAGCTCACATGCCGCCGATGCAGATGACCATGCTCGGCATCATGGCAGGCGCATTTATTTCACTGGGGGCAATGAATTACCTGTTCACGCTGGCTCAGGGTATGCCAAAGCTGGCTGCGGCGATCACTTTTTGCCTGGGCCTGGTCCTGGTGATTATTGGCGGTGCCGAACTCTTTACCAGCAACAATCTGCTTGCCATGGCTTGGGCGCAACGCAAGGTCAGCACGAGTGAGATGTCGCGCAACTGGGTGTGGATCTGGCTTGCCAACATGGTTGGCGCTTTCGGTACTGTGGCTGTGGCTTATCTTGCGGGTGTGCTGCATTCGGTTGACATGAATGTTGGCGTACAGGCCATCAAAATTGCTAGCAGCAAGGCCGGGCTTGGGTTTATCGAGGCATTTTTTCTCGGCATCTTCTGCAATGCGCTGGTGTGCATGGCGGTGTGGTTAGGATTTGCCGCCCGCAGCGTCACCGACAAGATTCTGGCTCTGATATTCCCGATCACGGCCTATGTCAGCATGGGCTTCGAGCACTGCATTGCCAACATGTTCATCATTCCACTCGGCATGCTGGCCGCTGCTGACCCTGCAGTAGTGATATTAGCGCACGCTACGCCGGAGATGCTGGCCACCTTATCGATGTCTGATTTCATTCACAATATCGCTGCCGCAACTTGGGCAACATTTTTGGCGGTTCCGTACTGGTGGCGCTGATGTATTACCTGATTTACCTGCGCCAACCGCAGCACCCATGAAGCCTAATCAATCATTCGCGTTCAACGCCGAACGTCTGGCGCGGCAGACGATGCAGGATGTTAGCCCGCAGCAGAATAGGTACAGGGTTTCCAACCAGCCGCAGGCGCAAGACCTGTTCTCGCTTTGGAGCCGGCATCTCGGTAACGACCGGCTGTTCGAGGACGTGCGCACTGAGGTACACGACGCCAATGCCTACTTGGATTCGGCGCGCAACCGGCGGATGACCGAAGCCGGCGTGCGGCTCGGCGTCGTCGCGACGTTCGGCTTCATCGGCACGGTCACGACCGGCTTCCTCGGCATGAACCTGATCGACGAGACGGCCGCCAGCTGTGGCTGAAGATCGTTTACTTTTTCATAGTGCTGGCGCCGATGACTGTGCTGATGCTCTACACGGTCAGCATTGCCCGCGGACTTGCGGATTTTCTCGACGCGTTGGCCGACAGCAGAATCACTACCCGGCAGAAACTGCGCGCTTTCGCTCGCATTTGGAGACCTGACCGGCAGTGATCGTGCAGAAGTGCGACCAACCTATGATGCCAGTCTCATTGAGCCTTTTCCGAACAGCGCTTAGCGTCTCGCTGCTCGGTTTGTTGTTAGCCGCCTGAGCCATGGCGGTCGTGGGCGGGTTCAAAACCTCCCGCCGGGAGAACGTCAAAAAGCAGGGCGGCGCATCCCAGCCTATGAAGATCGCCACCTAAAAGCTTAATCGGCATTTCGTGTAGCTACACACCGTCTCAAACTCATCAGAAAGTGTCATATAAAGCATTAACTTATCCTCTCAATTAAACTCGTGACATTTCACGGCATCGCGTATAATCTGTGTAGCTAGGAGCGTAGCTAGGAGCGTAGCTAGGATTCTAGCTACACACACACGGGGGCGCGATGAGCAAACTGACTGCCGTAAAAATCAGGAATCTGGTTAACGCCGGGCGACCCGTCGCTATAGCGGACGGCGGCGGTTTGACCTTTACCTTGGCTGCAACAGGCACCGCATCATG
>JACDAM010000186.1 GCA_013695435.1 Burkholderiales bacterium
ACTTCTCACCCCAAGGAGTAAAACAAATGAAGCTTCCAGAACAGTCCTCTGAATTTCCAGATCACGAAAACATATTCGACGACATTCTGGCCGCGCGGCTGTCGCGCCGTTCAGTACTCAAAGGATCGCTGAGTCTTGCCGCGATTTCGCTGTTCGGCGGATGCCAATCCGCGCGCGATGCGCTGCGGACTGAGCCAGGGCCGCTTTTCGCGTTCACCCAAGTTCCGACTTCCAAAGCCGATACGGTCGTGGTTGCGCCTGAATATACCTGGCAGGTGGTCAATGCCTGGGGCGATCCCATCATGCCAGGCGCTCCGGACTTCAAGCACGATGCCAGCGCGTCGGCGGCGGAACAAGCGATGCAATCTGGCATGTTCCACGACGGCATGCATTATTTCCCTCTGCCCAAGGGCTCCGATTCATCGACTCACGGCCTCATTGCCATCAATTACGAATACACCGACGACAATTTGCTGAGTCCCGAAGGCATGGCGTCGTGGACCGCCGAGAAAGTGCAGAAGTCGAAAAACGCGCACGGTTTGGGCGTTTACGAAACGCGCTTCGACGGCAAGCAATGGCGCACCGTCAAGGATTCCAGGTACGGCCGGCGCATTACCGCCGACACGCCATTTCTCATCAAAGGTCCGGCAGCCGGGCACCCGTGGATGCGCACCGCCGAGGATCCTCAAGGCACGACCGTTAAAGGCACTTTCCAGAATTGCGCTAATGGCTATACGCCGTGGGGAACTTATCTGTCGTGCGAGGAAAATTTCACCGCCTATTTTGTCAACGATTCGGGCAAGATTCCGCGCCTGCAGGATCGTTACGGAATTCCGACCACCAAAAACAGCTGGGGCTTTCGCTGGCAGGAGTTCGACGAACGCTTCGACGCCGTCAAGCATCCGAATGAGAGCAACCGCTTCGGCTGGATCGTCGAGTTCGATCCTTTCGATCCCAACAGCATGCCGGTCAAACACACGGCCATGGGACGCATGGCGCACGAAGGCGCGATGCTTTCAATCGCGCAGGACGGCAGGGTCGTGTATTACATGGGCGACGACGATTACCGCTCCAAATTCGAGCACGTCTACAAATTCGTGAGCGCCCGTCCTTACGTGAAGGGCGACCATAAAGCCAATAAAGACATTCTCGACGAAGGCACCTTGTACGCCGCCAAATTCAATGCCGACGGCAGCGGAGAGTGGCTGGAACTCAGCCATGGTAAAAACGGCTTGATTGCGGACAAAGGCTTTCCGTCGCAGGCCGAGGTCGTCATAGATGCGCGTACCGCGGCGGACGTCGTCGGTGCGACCTATATGGATCGCCCTGAGTGGATCGCCGTAAATCCGCAAACCAAAGAGGTCTACATCACCCTGAGCAACAACACCGCGCGCGGCAAGGGTAAGCCGCTGCATCAGAACGACGCGGTCGGCGCCGATGCCGCCAACCCGAGAGCGCCGAATCTGATGGGGCACATCGTGCGCTGGCGCGAAGCGAAGGGCGATCCCGCGTCTACCCGGTTCGAGTGGAATGTTTTCCTGTTGGCGGGCGATCCCGGTCATGAGGATGCTTTGAAGCGCGGCAATGCCGGCCTTGCGTTCGCCCAGCCCGATGGCTTGTATTGCGATCGGCGCGGCGTGCTGTGGATACAGACCGATTCTTCTGCCCAGAACATGGTGACCAAGGATTGGGAAAACATCGGCAACAACCAGATGCTGGCCGCCGACCCGCGCAGCGGCGAAGTGCGCCGCTTCCTGACCGGCCCGGTCGGCTGCGAAATCACCGCTACCCAACTGACGCCGGACATGCGCACGATGTTCATCAATATCCAGCATCCCGGCGAAGCCCCTCTGCCCCACCCGGGACGCAACGATCCAAAGAAGCCGAAGGCCATCAGTTCCTGGCCGGACGGCGAAAAAGGCGGCCGACCGCGCTCGGCGACTATCGCCATTCGCCGCAAAGACGGCGGGATAATCGGAACCTGAGAGCACTGCCTAGGCCGGGCAACTATCTCATGCGCGGCCTATTTAACTCGTCGACGGATTGTGGGATGACTTTGCCCAAGCAAGGGATGGCCGCAGCACTTCGCGACCGAGCCACGGCTATCCGAATCGAAGCAGGTAGGCCCACCAGAAGCAGCGGACAAGGATTGCCAACGCCGCGATCAACGCGATCCCTCAGCTTTTTCCAATGGGTAGTCGCAGCGCCGAACTTGTCAGAAACAAAGTGATCCGTCCAAGCCTCCGCAAAACCGGGCGGGTTGCGAAGCCGATTTACTCGCTGATTGACTGCATTCCGCTGCCTGCGGGTCGGATCGAGGCCCAGTAATTCCAGATTGGCAAAGGAGAAAGAGTGAAAATCGCATTCATTGCAGCATGTATCGCGCTACTCACCGGGCTGCGCTACTGCCAGCCAAACCTATACGCCTACGCCTGACGGTAAGATCCGGCTGCAGCGTGACGAAGCTGACCTTGCAGCCGGTCGCGTTATTGCCCCGCCTTCTAAACGAAAGCTATAAGGAATGGCATGATCGAAAGTGTTCAAGAGCATTGGTGGCACAGGATGCTACGAGTTCTCGTTTATACGACAACTTTTATTGTGGTCGCTTTTTGCGTGGCCTTGACCATTCGTGCCGGCCCGCCGCTGAGCATAACGGTTGGTTGGCCCGCAGCGCCTACATCATCGAGAAGGAAACGTCAGCGCATGAATAACCGACTCTGGCAGGTCAACCCGCGAGGCTCGAATCCGGCTTGCGCGATAACCAACAGGGCGCTAGTTGACTCGCTCCGGTTGGCCGGCGCTACGCGCCAACCAACCCTCGTTCGAGCCGCACCGCTTGCGCGGCTACGCCCCTGTGACCCGTCCGCGCGTAACCGCGCAGCCGCGTCAAGGGGTGCTGCA
>JACDAM010000187.1 GCA_013695435.1 Burkholderiales bacterium
AGTTTTTTCAAACACTTTCGCCTTCGCGTCATCGATAGTCGAAATGCGGTCACTCATCATTTTCGCCGCCGTTGTACTGATTACCCATTTCGCCGAAGCGGCCGACGTCCTCACTTCGCGCAACAACCTGGCTCGGACCGGAGTCAATGCCGGCGAGCGGATTCTTACGCCCGCGCGCGTCAACGCGGGAACCTTCGGCAAGTTGTGGACGCTGTACGCCGATGGCCAGATCGTCGCGCAACCGCTGTACGTGTCAAAGCTCAAAGTCGACGCCAGCACCAATCCAAACGCTCCGCTCGTTCAGGGCACCTTCAACGCGGTCCTCATCGCAACGATGCATAACACGATTTATCTCTATGACGCCGATCGTGAGCGGCCGGGGCCTCAAGGACAGAATGTGCCGCTGTGGGCGACCTGGCTTGGAAAGCCTCGACCGGGCGGTGGTGAGATCGACATGTGGGCCACCAACGATCCCGAGTGGGGCATTCTCAGCACGCCCGTGATCGATCCCGCCAAATCGATCGTCTACGTCGTCGCGTGGCACGACGATGGCGGGCACCACAACTACAAATATCGCCTGCACGCGCTTCGGCTCAAGGACGGTACGCATGTTGCGCCTCCGGTCGTCCTCGAGGGGCCGGGCCTCAATTCTAAGCTCCAGAAACAGCGCTCTGGGCTGCTGTTGTCCCAGGGCATCGTGTACATCGGTTTAGGGGGCGACGGAAACAAGGGACTCCTTCTCGCCTACGACGCCAAGACTCTCGCCAAAAAGGCTCAATGGGCCGCGACGCCTACCGGAAATGACGGCGGCATCTGGCAGGCAGGGCAGGCGCCGACTGCCGATGGCGCAGGCAACATCTATCTGATGACAGGTAATGGCACGGCCGATGCCAAGGGAAATAATTATGGGCAGAGCTTCGTCAAGCTTCGTCTCGAAGGCAACGCGTTCAAGGTGAAGGATTACTTCACGCCTTGCAATTTCGCTCACATGAACTCGATCGACTTCGATCTGGGCTCTTCGGGGCCGGTACTCATCCCCGAAACCGACCTGGTGGTCGGCGCCGGGAAGGAGGGCGTGCTCTATCTTTTGTCCACGGGCAAGATGGGCAAGCACGTCGCCCCTGCGCATGAGAATGCGCCTCACTGTCCTAATCCGAACACGCTGCAGGAGCTGCACGTCGCGCAGGGGCATCCGCACTCGCACGTGCACGGCTCGCCGGTTTTTTGGGACGGCGCCAACGGCGCGCGCATCTATCTGTGGGGCGAAAACGATCGGCTGCGTGCGTACCCGTTCGTGAACCGCCGCGTGGTTCCAAACCCGAAAATGAATCAGCACCATTTGCCGGAAGGCATGCCCGGCGGAATGCTCTCGCTTTCGAGCGACGGGAAGAAAAACGGGATTCTATGGGCGGTCGTTCCCCTCGACGGCGACGCCAATGCGTTCCGCGGCGTGAAGGGGCTCGTGCTCGCGCTCGATGCTCAGGACGTATCGAAAGCCTTGTGGACAAGTGAACAATCCGGAGCGCGCGATCGGCTGGGTCTGTTCGCCAAGTTTGTTCCACCGACGATCGCCGATGGCAAGGTGTTCGTTGCGACCTACGGCGATGACGAGGCAATCAAAAAGTACGGCGGCGGCGCGCGTCCGCAAACTTTTCCGAAACGGTATCAGGTCGTGGTCTACGGCATGTTCGCCGAGCAGCCTGCGCCGATCATCGATCAAAGCCGCGACGATGTTCAGCTCGTCCACGCCACCGTTGAAGACAGCCCCGCGATGAATATGCAGAACTGCCGTCCGAGCGCCGCGCAGACGCTCGACTGTACTGATGAACTCGAGCGCGTGGCCAACGCGCCCAGCCTCGAACGGATCACCGTCCCGGCAGGGTCAACGCTTGCTGGTTGCCAGCTCCTGCGCGTAACGACCGTAGTCAACGATGCCGCGATCGCGAACTCGCTCGGCATTGGCTTTTACTCGGCTGAGGCCACCTTGGGCCAGCTCAGCAACAACATCGGTCGGCTCGTTCAGAAAAGCGATCTCAGGAGCGCCGGCCCCGCCGTGCTCAAGAACGGTGAACCCGCGACGCTTCACGAATTCTCCGCGCTCGTGAACTGTGAGGTCGCGCCGGGAACGAATGCCGCCAAGCAATTTAAGCCGCACATCGACTTCGTCGGTGGACCTCCTCGCACCGTCTATCGCAATTGGGATTTGATCAACGGAAACTACGCCATCGGCGGGGCAATCGATAAGATCGAGCGCGAAGCTGAGGTTCTGCAATAACCAAATCAGTTTTGGTACTAGGCGGATTGCGGATTCGCTTGCTCGAATCGTTGGGCGCGCCTGTGATACTGTGAGACTGTGAAAAACGTTACGGTATCGATCCCGGAAGAGATATACCGCCGCGCACGCGTCAAGGCCGCGGCCGACAATACCTCCGTTAGCAAAGTAGTCAGCCAGTTCCTCGAAAATTACGGTGCGGAGGAGGAGCGAATCGCAGCAGCCCGTGCTCAGATGGAAACGTTATTTCGCAAGGTAAAGAGATTTGGTGTCGGCAAGAAAATCCCGCGCCAAGAAATTCATGTCCGCCGCCGCGTTCGTTGACAACAGTGTCCTGCTCTACGCGATCAACAACCGGCCAGACGAGCAATCCAAAACAGACATCGCCCGGGAAATTCTGCGCGAAACGCAGTGGTGCTGGTCGGCCCAGGTCGCCGGAGAGTTCTTCGCTAACGCCGTTTCTCCCAAGCGCAACTTTCGGCTTACTCGACAGAAGCCGCGGCCTTCATCGAAATCTGGTTGGCGTTTCCCATGGCGTCGCTCACAGCAGACATCGTTCTCGAAGCGATGCTGATTCATCAACGATTTCAACCTTCCTACTGGGAGGCGGCCATCATCGCGGCAAGCAAACGAACCTTAAAGAAGTTAAGTCACTACGAACAAACGCATTGATTTTTTTGATCTCGCTTTTCTAATATGTGCATGTGATGCACATATTTCGTGGAGGCGTAGATGGCAGCGGCGACGGAGCGAATCCCAGTTCTCGTAACTCCTGATCAAAAGGCAAAAATCTCTAAGAAAGCCAAGGCGGCAAATTTGACTGTTGGCGAATTCGTCCGCCGGGCCGCAGAAGCGTACCAGCCGGATGATGACGATGATGTGCTTGAGCGATTGATCGAACAAATCAAGAACACCGCGGCGAAAGCATCCAAGGCGCTCGACGCGATCTTGGCGTTTGTTGCCGAATCAGAAAAGCGAATCGAACAAATGGAAGCTGCGCACCCGCGTAAGAGAGCCATCTGATGGCCATCGCCGACAAGCTTTGGGACGCTTCGGCCACAGTCATCAAAATGAATGACAAGATCGAGCGGATGGCGGGACAGATGCACACGCAACAGCAAAAAATAGAGGACCTGACTGGACGGGTTATCAGGCTTGAAACTGCGCTGGAAATAGCTATCGCAGGGAAGGGTCAGCGGTCGTTACCAAAGAAATAGGGGAAGCATAGTAGTTACCAAATGATCCGTTCCGAATAAGGGGAAGATAGACTGAACGTTTGGGTAGTAACCGTTTCTGCGACCTAAGTCGAGTCTGACCCGGTCATTCTTAGACGTAAAGCCTCGGCGTGTGGAATGAGCTTCACTGTACGAAA
>JACDAM010000188.1 GCA_013695435.1 Burkholderiales bacterium
GGGCGACCCCCGCCGGAGTGGTGGGCGCCGTGGTCGACCCAGGCGCGAGCCCGGCGAGCCGCACGTGCTGCCAGAACAGCACCGATTCATCGGTATGTATCCCGGAGTTCCAGGCACCGCCGATTGAGCCGTTGCCCGTCGGGCCGCTGGTCGTTGCCGGAGTACCATTCACATGCGCGACTACGCCGGGATCATCCCCAGGCAATGCACGGAACTTGTCCTGATATCCATAAATAAAAACCGGCACACTGCGGAAATCCGTCGCCAGGTTTTTTACTCGCGCGCTGTTGATCAGCTCCTGTCCCTTGAGAACGCCACCGAGCAGCAAGCCGATGATCACCAGTACGATGGCGATTTCGATTAAGGTAAACCCGCTCTGTTTCTTCATTTTCTGTGGCCGTTATAGTGAATGACTGATGGGACTATGAGCAAGACATATGCCCATCTCCCAAAGTGCGCCGCGAACGTTTAACGCACGGTTCGCGCCTTTAATATTTGGTTCGAAAACGTTTAGTGACGATGCACTTAGTTTTCCGATTTTCGGACTCGCATCAGTCCCTTACATTCAAATAACGACGTCCGGCACGATCCCGGCAGCTCCCAATTTGTCATTAAATCGTCGCTCGCGACGAGAATTCGACAGCCCCTCGCGGACCCTCTCCGGCGTCCGTTCCCGTGCTAAATTGGCCGCCGTCACGGGGGCGCGCTTCGGGCGCGGCAAAATCTCGGCACTGCCGTTGAATAGAGAACATACATGAGCGTCATGACTTATCCGCAACGCCTGTTGATCATCCGACCGCAGTTGTGGCTGGGGCTGATGCTGCTCGCGGCGCACGGCGCGTTGGCTTGGGGTGTTGAGCAGTGGTGGCAGCGCGCCCTGCTTCTGACACACTTTGGTTTGTTTCTGATCTGGCAGCCAATGTGGGGAAACGAAAGCCGGCTGAAGGCGATGCATGTGATGCTGGTTATCGCTGCCGGCGTCTTTTTGATCGTTTCGAATAACTGGTGGCTGACCATCTTTTGGCTTTCGGTTCTGTTTGCGTTGATCGGCGGCAACGTGACGGGGCAGCATCGCGGCGAGCGGCTTACGTCCCTTCTCGCCGCCGTTTACCTGCTGTCGTTTCTCCTGACGTGGGTAGTTCCGCAACTGTTTCCCGACGATGCATTGCCCGACGCGGCAGTGTGGACTGCACGTTACGGCCTTCCGTTGCTGCCGCTCGCAATTCTGTTTATCAAGGTCGAGCCCTCGCGGAGTGAAACACTGAAGCCCGTCGCTGTAGATCTCATTTACAGTCTGCTGCTGTTTCTTGGAGTAACCGTGCTGATTCTTGGCAGCTTTGTCGTCAAGGTCGTCAGTCAGAACGATTACGTCGCGGCACTCGCCCAGACGCTGCTCGTAATCGCCTTCCTGCTGGTCGTTGTCAGCTGGTTATGGAATCCACACGCACGTTTTGGCGGATTGCAGCAGTTCCTGTCGTCCTATTTCCTGTCGATCGGACTGCCGTTCGAAACCTGGATGCAGAGCCTCGCCAATCTGGCCGACCGCGAAAGCGATCCGGAAAAATTTCTGGTCTGCGCGGTTCAGGAAATGACCTTTTTGCCCTGGGTTTCGGGCGTCCGCTGGCATGGAACGGCAAGCGACGGTGAAGTCGGCGAAGCGTCGAGGTTCAACTCGCAGTTTTCGTTTCGCGGAGTCGATTTTTTGATCTTCACCCACTCGACTCTGAGCCCGGCGTTGACCGTGCACGTGAAATTGCTGCTGCGGTTACTGGGAGATTTCTACGACGCCAAACGGCGTGAACTAACGCAGCGCAACAACGCCTACACGCAGGCCATTTACGAAACCGGCGCGCGCCTCACCCATGACGTCAAGAATTTGTTGCAATCGCTGCGATCGCTTTGCGCGGCCGTCGAGGGCGCGGACGCCGATCAGGCCGAAGCGCTGCGCGCTCTGATGCAGCGCCAGCTACCCCAGATTACACAGCGGCTGCAGGGAACGCTGGAAAAACTGAAGGCGCCGGCAAAGCCCGATTCGGCGCAGATTGAAGCGCTGCAATGGTGGCAAAATCTGAAGCTGCGCTACGACAACAAGCAGGTCAGATTTCGGCGACGCGGAGATCCGACGAACGTTTTATTGCCCGCCGACCTGTTCGACAGCATCGCTGACAACCTGATACAGAACGCGCTGAATAAAAGTCACACGCTTACCGATTTCAGGATCGAGGTGGAGTTGTCTTTCGATCCGGAACCGCGATTTTCCGTTTGCGATAACGGCGCTCCGGTCGATGCCGCAATCGCGCGCCGACTATTCGGGGGGCCTGTCGCTTCCAGAACGGGATTGGGAATTGGCTTGTATCACGCGCATCAGCAGGCGGCGCAACTCAACTACGGATTGGTGTTGCAGGACAACGAGCCGGGGAAGGTATGTTTCGTATTGAGAGGCACTCCAGCTTCCCAAAGCCCCGACCCGCATAGCGTCTTATGGCAGCCTACCCGCAGCGACCATCCGGTTAACAATTAACGGCCGCGAGAGCCAGGCAACTACGTCGTCAAAATGGCCGGGGTCGCTCGGAACGAGATTATCGGGCGTGTCGCTGGTATAAATTTGGTCGAATAACGCATTTGCCAGATTTGCGCTCGTGTCTTTTCCGGCAGAAAAAACGATAGCGATTGCACGCTCCTGGGCCGCGGCGAGATCATTTCCAGCTCGGTCTTGCACCCGCAAGTCGTCCAGGAAGGGGCTCGGAGGAGCGGGCATTAGCGCAAAACTCTTGAAACCTGTCGTAGTCACGTAATTTCTGTCCACCCGATAACGCCAGTCGCCAATGCGGGGAGAGGTCGCGGCGATTCGTTTTGTTCCCCATCCATCGAGATCCGAAACTCCTAAAGTTTTCCACGGCAAATAGCCTTCTGCCGCTGGTACGGCGCTGCATGAAATATCTTCTACCCCATACCCCGCCGCAGTCGGGTCGGTATCGTAGTCGGGACATGGCAAACGACCGTTGGTTACTGCAAAGCCAACTAGCGCCTCTTTAATTTCCTGCAAAGCCTTCTGCGTTTCAGTTAGTTTGCGCTGCTCTATTTGCGCTGCGAGTGGCGCTAGCAGGCCGCCAACGAGCAAACCGATAATCAACATGGCGATCGCCAGTTCAATTAGGGTAAAACCGGAAGCAGAATGCGGAAAAGGTAGTTTCATTGGAGAGCTTTCGTCTGACGATTAAGGTGTAAGGGCGTAGTCTTTTCCAAAAATAGAAAGGGTTGCCGCAGCCGAGCCAGTTCGTTCGTAAAGGACGTAGGATTGCCACTCGGCAAACCAGGGCAAGCTGGAAAGACTGACTGCCGCTCCCCCAGAAGCGAGACAGTCATTGGGTGCGTCGTCTTTGATCGCCACGTACCCAATGGTGGCCGAAGCAACGCACTCGCCAGCCGTGGAAGGCGCCGCAAAAGGATAGTCTCCGTTGGCATCGTAAAAAGCTTTAAGTCGGCTTTTCAATTCCCCTGCCACTCGACCTCCAATCGCTACACGATATTCATCACGGGTTACATAAATTAGTTTGTCGTTAAACTGATTATTTGCGGCCGGAGTGGTAACAGTGTCGGCTGCAACGATGAAATCGCGATCGTTGTCCCAATTCCGGTAATTTGTAACGCCTACCCGATAGTCATCGAGATAGTTACGGGCAACGGCCGCCCCAGCGCGATTTTGCGTGCCGAGCGGCGCCCCCGGTGCGAACAGAACGAATGCGACTCGATTGCTTAACACCGCGCCGCTTACATCACGGACGGTCAGCCAATTACTCGCTCCATTTAAAACGAGCGGAATGTTAAAAGAGCTTGATGGCGCTCTTAGAAGATTCCGGGAGACCCCATACCATGGGTCTTCTCCACTGCCATCCACTTCAGCGAAGTTCAAACTTCCCAACGGACCCATGCAGGGAACGTTTTCTCCTCGACGTGGCAGTTTGCCCAGCAATAAAGCATTGGTGATCGTGCTTGGAGAGCAGTCGCTAATGCCATCGTAGTTGCCATCGGCGCTCCGATCCGGAAACGGAAGCAGGCCGGGTCGGGCGGAATGACTAACGGCGTAACCAATCAATGCATCCCTGGCCTGCGCCAGCGCAGCGGCGGTCTGGGCGTCGTTCTCCAGGCGTGGCTTCGCCTTCGACAAAGACGTGACCAAGGCGCTGGCCAATCCAATACCGAGCATGAGCAATATGATAAGGACTACGACGCCATGCTGTTTGCCGAGAAGTGCTATACGGCGACCGTTTTTTTTCTTGTTCATTGCTGCTGCGCGCTATCCAAGCCGGAAGATGGCTCGTTTGACTGTTCAGGACCGGTATCTTCGACCTCAGCCGTCAGCGTGCGCCTAGCTGCGTTTTCTGGCCGAGTTAGATTTTTTATCTTTAACGCTGGCCTGATTTCGGCAACAGGGCTCGTGTAACGCTCGCTGATCTTGCCGGTTCGCAAATCCGCGCTTTGCCCGACCTTCATCTGCAAACTACGTTGCGAATCCGGAATCCGAATTGTCACCCGACCTGCCCCCTCCCGGTTCTTGATCGCGATTGCGGCGGCAGTTTCGTGGTCGCTAACGGGCTTGTTGTTGATCCAGATCGTCGATTGCCCATCACTGCGCTGAATCATACCGTTCACGGTGACGATTTCCGGAGCTGGAGAAGGAGGAAGTGCAACGGGCTTCGCGACGACTTGCATTACAGGTTTAGGCACTGCTATCGGCGGAGCATGGCGTGCGCGATCAAGTTCGGCGCGTTGGTTCGGGGAAAAGAATAGTCTGCCCAAAGCCGCGGGTGCCGGGCTCAATTCAGCAGCCGTACCGATTGGACAGATCAAAGCCGCGGAAAATAGCGCGGCGATGGAAAGTTTTTGCATCATGGTTTCACCGCTTCGGCATTCAAGGTAATCCAGGCAAGCTCGCATTCGGCGCGTAAGTTCGGTTGGATGCCGCCAGTGCTGCCGGCGATGCGCTCGACGGCACATTCATTCAAGGCATAGGTTCCGGCGCCCTGATCTTTCAGGTTCTTGAAAAACCGCAGCAAGTCTTCTTCATGCAATAGCTGAAAACTGATTTTCATCAATGATTGCTGGAGTGGTAGCGACGCCTCCGCGGACCCGGCCACTGGATACGGCTGTTGCGCGCCGATCTGATATTCGATGCCAAACAGATTCGCTCGCGTATTCGCCGTCCGCAGTCCATCGAGCCAGTCGATGCGCTGCTCGGCACCGACGAAGCCTTGCTTCTGCAGCGCCTGATATTCAGGCAGGTAGCGCAAGATGATGGCTTTTTCCTCACCCGATTTCTGCAAACGCAGCCGCGCTTCACGCGCCTGTTGCTCATGTTGTTCGGTACGTTGCCTGGCTGCGCCGAGGTCGCGGTCAGTCAGCGCAACCGCTGCAGTGCCGCAACCCAGTACGAGCAGCAAAGCTGCGAAAGGCGCGCGCAGTCTTTTCAGTCCGCCGGCTTTGGCCATCACGACGGCAACCCCGTTTTGAATAAGATGGTGAGCGTGAAAGGCGCGGTTGCAGCTTGCGCGCTATTCATCGTGCTCCCGCTCAAACTTGCAGCGGAATTGATGTTTAGCGGCAGTTGCTCGACGCGCACCTCTGCAACTGCCTGATCGGCCTGAAGTGCTGCGGTCAGGCGGTTTATGGTTTCAAGCGCGGCGCGATAGTTGCCGTTGAAAGGCATGATCTCGCCTTCGATCGAACCCATTTCAATGCCGGCTCCGGGCGGCGCGGATTCAATCGGAGCAGGACTCGCACTACCAGGCGCTCCCGCATGCCATACCAATCGCTTCAGCGCAATGTCGGGATTGAGGTCGAGCGCACGGCTCACCACCTTGAGCAGCATTTCTGGATTGCGCCCTTCGCTCCTTATTTTCTGCGCGGCTTCGACGATGCGCCGCAGATTGTCGGCAGAGGTCGGCGCCTGCGGAAATTGCTGGCTTGCCTCCGCATACTGCGACTGGTAGCGCGCGGTCTGGTCGGCAAGGCCGGCCGTTTGACTATCGTAGTCGACGCGTTGGTAAACGTTCAGGCCGGTCCAGGCAACGGCGGCGACCGCGGCCGCGGTGCTGAGCGCGTAAAGCGCCCGGCGCTGCTGGTGGTGACGAAAACTACTGATCAGCTGCGGCCGCGCCAGATTCGAATCAGGGGCCTGCAATCCAAGCGAATACAATTGCAGCGCATCAGGGAACTGGCCAAGCAAAGCGACCGAAATGCCGAAGCGCTTCGAAAGTTCGTCGCGGTCGACGTGCAAAAACTGCATTTCGACATCGAATTTGAGATCCGATCGCGGCAACGAACCATCATGATCGATGACCACGACTGATAGCGGCTCGTCCTGCGGTTTGGCCTTGACCGATTCGAGATAGCGCCGCGTATTGGTGATCTCTTCACTGAGCGTTGTAATTGTACTGCGCGCATCGTCATGGCGCTTTTCGCGTGGCGTCAGCCGGCTCGCCGACAGCGCGCGCGCGTGAAAATAGGTCTGGCGCAACCCGGCCGCGGTTTGCGCAACCAGCAGCAGATTCGGTATCGCGATGTTCAACTTGTCAAGGAGGGTGCGCCCGACCATGGACGCGAGGTAGACGCCAGCTATCGGTATATCGCGAAGTTTGAGAACCTCGATCCAGTTGTCGATCAGCTCTGGATTGGTCAGCGCGGCGAAAAGAAAACGATCGTCGCGTCGTTTGCTCTCGTCGCGCCCACGCAGTTTGGCGACGTAATACGGCGTTGCGCGATAAATCTGTGTCAGCTTGCGCTTAACCAATTGCGCGCGATCGCCGCCGGTCGCATGCGGCAAGGTTTCGAAACGCACGTCTTCCTCGACCGAGTCGGCCAGCACATATACCGGGGTGCGGGAGAAAGCAGTCAGATAGCTGTCGAATTCCATCAAGCCTTGATCGCTGCAAGCGAACGCGCGACATTCGACCAGGCGTCCACGCCGCCAGTGCGCGGCGGTGGCCTGCGCCGCCGATATGCACAGAAGTAGCTTTTCGGTAATCACAGCTTGAGTTGTCCGATGATGTCGTAAACCGGCATCAGTGTTGCCATCATGATGAACAGTAGGATCGAAGCGAGCACGATGGTCATCACCGGGCCCAGAAGCTTCATCGCACGATCGACTGCTTCCTTGACATCGCGGTTGTAGAAATAGCTGATGTTGAGCAACGCCGAATCGAGCGCACCCGTGGTTTCGCCGACGCGCAGCATGCGCAGCACCAGCGGGGGAAACACGCCGATGTTGCGAAACGATTCGGTCAGGCTTTCTCCGCCAGCGATCTGCTGGCCCGCGCGCGCAAGCCCGTCCGCGATTACACGGTTGACCACGATTTCCTCGCTGGTCTTGATCGCTTCCAACACCGTGATGCCGGACTGATACATGAGGGCAAAGAAATTGGCGAACCGCGCGAGTATGATTTTTTTCAGAATCTCGCCGGTGACCGGAACCTGCAACTGGATGTAATCCCATAGATAACGTGCGCGCTGACTGCGCCGTATCGCAATCGTGATAAACGTTGCGGCGATGATCGGCAAGCCGAGAAAAAGCGGCCACCACGCGATGATGGCGTTGGATAACGCGATCAGCACGCGCGTCTGTATCGGTAAAGCGATGTTCATCGTCTTCAACAGAGAGACGACCTGCGGCACAAGCACGACCAGCAGAACGACAACGACCACGATCACGAGCGCCAGCACCAGCATCGGATACAACATCAGCCTGCGCGTTTGCAGGATGATCTCGTCCTGCCACTTCAAAGTCGTGCCGAGATTCTCGAAAATTTCCGGCAATCGCCCGGCGGTCTCGCCGGCTTTGACCAGGCCGACGAAAACATGATTGAACACGACCGGATGCGTCGCCAATGCCTGCGACAGGGTTTTGCCGCCTTCCATGTCTTCGATCAGCGAGGCGATGATTTCGCGAAAGCGCGGATTGTCCATGCTGTCGCGCAGATCGCGCATGCCTTCGAGCAGCGGAATACCGGCGCGAACGATCTGCTCGACGTCGAAGCAGAAAGTGATCAGATCGCGCCGCGTGATCTTGCCGCGCGCGAGCGACGCCGAGCCGGGTCTCAGGGCGCGCAAGGTAATCAGATCGAGTCCCATGCGGCGCAGCCGCAACTCGAGGTCGATTTCGTTGACCGCGATGAGGCTGCCGCGCGCGGGCCGGCCGCTTTTATCCACCGCCTTGTACAGAAATGCTGGCACGACGGGCCTGCGTCAGGTCAGGCGACTGGTCAGATCGACGGTGCGCCCGACCTCGGCCACGCTCGTCGTTCCATCGATCACGCGCTGCAGACCGTCATCGGCCAGCGAGCGGAAGTTCTTTTGGCGCGCTGCGCTTTTCAGTTCCCGCGCAGTCGCGCGACGAGCGACAAGCTCATCGAGATCACCATCCATCGGCAGCACTTCCATCAGCGCCATGCGCCCCTTGTATCCCTTGAAGTGGCACTGCTTGCAGCCGACCGGCCGATACAGCTTGCCCACTTCGCCGGCTTCTTTTCGGAACAAAGCGAGTTCTTCGGGCGCCGGCTGATAACTCTCCCGGCAGTGCGGGCACAACACGCGGACCAAACGCTGCGCGATCACGCCGATGATATTGCCGGCCATGATATCGGGCAGGATGCCGATATCGAGCAGGCGCGGAAACGCGCCGATCGCCGAATTGGTGTGTAGCGTCGTGTAAACTTGATGACCGGTCATCGCCGCGCGGAACGCCATCTCGGCGGTTTCACGATCGCGGATTTCGCCGACCAGAATGATGTCGGGATCCTGGCGCATGATCGAGCGTATGCCGCTGGCGAAATCGAGCTTGACGGATTCGTTGACCGAGGTCTGCCGCATCAGCGTCACCGGGTACTCGACCGGGTCTTCCATCGTCATGATGTTGACCGTCTCATTGTTGACTTGCGACAGCAGCGAATACAGGGTTGTCGTTTTGCCACTGCCGGTCGGCCCGGTCAAGATCAGAATTCCCTCGGGCCGCGCCATCAACCGGTTCAGGATCGTAGTCGTGTGCTCGGGCAGATTCATGCGGTCGAGCCGCAGAATCGACTTGTCGCGGTCCAGCACTCGCAGCACGATGTTTTCGCCGTAAATGGTCGGCAAGGTCGATACGCGGAAATCGATCGGGCGGCCGTTCAGATTCAGCGACAGGCGTCCATCCTGTGCGGCGCGCGTCTCAGCGATGTTCATGCCGCAGATCACTTTCAGCCGTACCGCGACGCCCGGCCAATATGTCTTGTGCAGGCTGCGCACCTGTTCGAGGACACCGTCGATGCGATAGCGGATGCGCAGGAATGCAAATTCCGGCTCGAAGTGAATGTCGGAAGCGCCGCGCTTGACGGCATCGATCAGCAACGCGCCAACCAGTCGAACGATCGGCTGCGTGTATTCTTCGCCGCCGGCTGGCAGGCTCTGGTAATCGATCTCGCCGGTTTCGATCTCGCGCAGGATGCCGTCGACCGACAGCTCGAAACCATAAAAATGATCGATGGTTTCTTCAAGCTGGGCTTCGCCGGCCAGCACAGTCTTGAGATCGATCTCGGAGCCGAGCGAGGCGCGCAATTGATCGAGGGCAACGACGTTGAAAATTTCGCTGACGGCAACGATCAACGTTTGCGTTTCGGCATCGAACGCGATCGGCAGCAGGCGATGGCGGCGCGCGAAATCCTGCGGCACCAATTTCAGCGCATCGGCATCGACCACGACTTGCGTCAGATCGATGCTTTCCTGACCGATGGTCTGCGCGAGCATGTCGCGGATCACGGCTTCGGTGACAAAACCGAGCCGTACCAACAGCCTGCCGATCGGCATCGGGTTGGACTTTTGTTCGGTAAGCGCGATACGCAATTGATCCTGCGTGATCAAGCCCTGCTGGATTAACAGTTCGCCGAGGCGAAGTTTTTTGCGTTGCTCGATCACGGTTTTCTGTTACTCCGCGACAGCCGCGAGCGCGGCGACGTGCCGCTCAACCGAGGCTGCATCGAAGCTGGCATTGCCGCGTAGAGCGACCAGAGAGAGAGCGCGCCGATAGTAATCGACAGAGAGTTTGCGCTGACTCAAATGCTCAAGCCCGATAGCCAGATTGAATGCGTAATCGGGATGATCGGGCTGTAGATGATGCGCCTGGAAATAGGCGGCTTGTGCGGCCGCCCATTGCGATTGATCGGCGTACAGATTGCCCAGAACAAAATAAAGAAACGCCGAGGGTTCGCGATCGATCAGTTGCTTGAGTCGCGTTTCGGCGTTCTGCCTGTCCGCCTGGCCGCCGACGGCGATCAAGCCGGCTTGCGCCAAGGCGTTCTTCGGATCGGACTCGAGAATCCGGAAATAGTATTCGCTCGCCTGTTCCGACTTCGTCTGCTGGATCGCAACCGCAGCGAGGCCGAGCAGTACATCGGCGTTGTTCGGTTCGGCCTGCGCGAGTTTTTTGTAGCGCGCTTCGGCGTCGGTGTGATGGCCGCTTTGCAATGCCTGGTAGGCATCCGCCAGATCCTGATCGACCCTGACGGCTGGCGTTTCCCGGCTCACGTCGATGCTGTGTGCGGGCTCAAACCCGAACGTGGAAGCTGAATCCAGCTTGGTAATCGTGACCGCGGTCTGCTTCGGTCTTGGCGGGCTAACCGGTTGAACGGAAGAGCTCTCATCGATCATCCTGTTGTGCGCGCCAGGCGTCGCGTTGCGCGTTGCATTGATGTCTGGAAAAAATGAGTCGTTCGGAACAGATTCGGCGCTCCCGTTCGCCGGAGATTTCGCTACCGCTGCGACCGATGAAGCCACCCGTCGCGTAGCAGGCTCGGCCGACGGTAGTTGCACGGCTTGCGCGGAGGCGATAGGACTGGAATTCTTCGATGTCACGCGCGGCTGGCCAGGAGAAGCGGTACCCTGTAAAGCGGCGCCCGGCAAAGCGGCAGTCGCTGCGAAGGCAGTCGGCGAAGATGAGCCTGGGATCGGCTGATTTGCGACTGGCGACGGCGCGTAATTTACGCGAGTGGGCGGCACCAGCTGCACGTAAACGTAAGAGCCGTATGCAATCAGGAACGAGGCGGCGGCGACCGAAAATACTATCAGCGGACGTTCGCGGACGTAGTCTGCTACACGCGTGCGTGGGCTGCCCGCAGCCAAGATGGCGGCAGCCTGTGCCGGGCTTGGGTCGGTGTAAATCGGTTTTCGCGCCGTCGATACGTGGTCCGCGGGTTGCAGCGTCAGTTCGCGCGGCGAAGGCGCAGAAGCCGCCTGGCCGCCAGTCCGCTCCTCGCCGGCTTTCTGCAGCGCTTTCAGCAATAAACTCACTGCACGTCCTTTGCGCTGCTGCTCGACGGCAAGAAGCGCTGCAGCGATTTAAGCTCTTCGGATTCGAGCGACGGATTCGCCACCACCACCGGGCGTAAAAAGATGATCAGTTCAGACTTGACCACGGCCTCGTCGCGGAAACTGAACACGTCGCCAATCACCGGTTGTTGCGACAGAACCGGCACACCGTCGCGATTGCGTCTGACGTCGTCCTGCATGAGTCCGCCAAGCACGACGGTCTGACCACTGCCTACGCGCAACACCGATTCCATCTCGCGTGCCTGGATTTCGGGGATCAGGTTGGTCACGTTGGCGGCGGCCAGCGAAGGATTTGGATCGCGTACAAAGCTCGTGATGCGTGAAACGGTGGGTCGCACGTTCAGCATGACGCTGCCGTTTTCGTCGATTTGCGGGGTTACGAACATCACGAGGCCGACCGGGACGGTATTGATCGTCGTGTTGAAAGTCGTCGTCGCCGTCGTCTGGTTGGTGACGGTCTCCGCCTGCACGTTGAAAAATACGCGGTTATCGACAACTTTCAGCAGCGCCGTCTGATTGTTCAGCGCCATCAGTTTCGGGCTCGATAGCACACGCGCATCGCCGAATTGCTCAAGCAGTCTGACCGCGGCGGCGATATTGCCGATTGCGGACATCGGATTCACGTAGCCAATAGTCAGGTTCGGCGGGCTCAACAAGCTGCCTTGCGTCAGGGATTGCGTCACATTCAGGCCCCCTGTTATCGCGAGCCGGCTGAAATCCACGCCTGCCTGATAAGTGTCTGAAAGGCGCACTTCGACGATCGTCGCTTCGATCAACACCTGGCGCTGGACCGATGCGGTCACACTATCCAGATATTGCTGGACCAAAGCCTGCTGGCGCCCGGTTGCCAGGATGCTGACGGTGCCGGCAACGGGGTTGATGACGATGTCGTCTTTCGGATCGCCGGGGACCGGCAAAGGCGTGGGGAATGCGGTACTGAACAGGTTCGCAGCGGAAGCGCCTGCGCCGCTTACTGCCGTGGCCTGCTGCAGACGTTCGGCCTGCGCGGCCTTGATCTGATCGAGGCGAGCGATTCTTTCTTCAGAGGAGAGCTTTTGCGCTTGCGTCGAAGCCAGGATATTGCGGACGTTCTGCGCTAGCACGTCCCAGAAATCATTTCTCGATTTGCTCGTGACTGTCGTGTTCGATGCGTTACCGGTGCCGCCAGCAACCGGACTGCCTTGCGCGCCAGCAG
>JACDAM010000189.1 GCA_013695435.1 Burkholderiales bacterium
GTGGTACGGACAGCGCCGTTCCAGCGAATCAACGAGGACGAGACGAAGCTCGTGCCGTTGACGGTCAAGGTAAAGGCCGGCCCGCCTGCGCTGGCGGCAGTCGGGTTGATCGTGTTTAAGGTGGGGGCGGGGTTGCTGGCGCCGCCGATCGTGAATGCGATCGCATTTGAGACCAGGCCGTCTGATGTCGTGACCGTAATGGATGCCATACCAGCGGCGGCGATGTCCGCGGCGGCAATGGTCGCCCGCAACTGTGTCGGGCTGACGAAGGCAGTCGTGCGATTGCTGCCGTTCCAGCGTACCGTGGCGCCGCTGGCAAAGTTCGAGCCATTGACGGTAAGGGTGAATTGCCCGCCTCCCGCTGCCGCACTGGACGGTGATAACGAAGAGATAGCCGGCGCATTGATGCCATCGGCGATGCGGATAATGCGCGCAACCGAGGGCACGCCGTTTTTAAGGATGAAGAGCATGTAGTGGCCGCCGGGCGCTGCCGTCTCGCTTGAAGGAACGGTAACGTTCAGACCGCCCGCGACCCGGGTGAATTTGGAACGCGCAAACGCCTGACTCATCGTGACCGTGTGCGTAGTCGATCCGAGGCGAACCCAACTCACCTGCGTGATGTCTGCGGCGTCGGCAGTGCCGAGAAAGAAAGCCTGATCGCGCGCCACCGTGGTGGGCGCCGACGAAATGACCGGGCGGGCGCCGGCAAACAGATACGGCGGCGAAAAAAGCTCCGTCTCCAGCGTGTTATCGCCACCTGTTGTCAACACGCGCGCATCGGGAAGCAGGATGGCGACAGCGTGGTAGAGACGTTTGACCCTGGCGCTCGCCAGCGTCGTCCAGGCCTCTGTTTCGGGATCCCACATCTCGGCGGCAAACACCGCTCCATCCGGGTTGTTGAAGCCGCGGCCGCTGGTGCCCCCGGTGACCAGAACTTTTCCATCGGGAAGCATGGTCGCGTACATCTGCCGCCGGGCATTGGCCATAGGCGCGACGGCGCGCCAGGCAGGCTGGCTGGCATTGAGATCGATTACCTCGGCCGTATTGGTCGGCGGCTGGGAACCGCCACCCGCGATAAAGACTTTCCCCGGTTCGTACATTATCGATGAACCGTAATCGCGACTGGCCGTTGTTCGATTCCCGACGTTGCTCCAACTGCCGGTTCCTGAAGTGTCGAGATAGCGCGTCATTTGACTGGGACCAGCGAGGAAAACCTTACCGTTCGGCGCGAGGAACATGTAAGGATAAAGCGGCAGACTGAGTTGAGCGCTGGTCAAGTCGCGCCAGCTTCCGGTAACGGCTTCCCAAACCTGGGGCAGCGGATTGCTGCCTTGGGTGTTGTCGATACTCCCCGAGACGACGAGCACATCGCCGTTCGGCATGACGGTATTCGTCGGATACCAGCGGCCGGCGTTCATCTGCGGCTGCCGGCTCCAGGTGTTGTCAGTCGAGTCGTAGATCGAGGCTTCGGGCAGGCCGACGTTATTCTGAATGTGGCCGCCGGCGACGAACAGCCGGCCATCGGGCAAAAAGCTGTGGCCGGTGCAAAAGACATTGAAGCCGCTCATAGAGCGCGACGTGAACACATTCGTTGCGGGATCCCAGACCAGCGGCTCTTCGGCGCTTTGCCACATCATCAGCTTTCCCTCGGGAAGGAGGTGGGTGTGGATAGGCACGTTCGGCAAGGTTGGGCCATCCTGCCACTGCCCGACAGCCGATGCCTGCTGCGCCATTGCAATCGCGGGCATCAGTGACAGCCCGAGGAAAGTCCATAGCGCCGCTTTGATGCGCCGGCAAACGATCGAAGAGTTTTTCATGGCGGTTACCGGGAAGGAGTGAGCAGGATGACGCGGATCGGAAGCTCGTCGGTATGACTGTGCTCACCGGTGGCATGACCGTGGCCGGCTGCCTCCTCCGAAGCGTCCTGCCCAACGGCGAGAATCTGGCCCCTGTCGGTGATGCCGAGGGCCTCGGTCAATACCAACCCAGGGACCGCAATCATGGTGTTCAGGTCTTGCATGCCTGCCGCGGCCGTCCAGATAAAAGCCCGACTACCCGAGGCGCTGTTCGACAGACCAACGATTTCGCGACTGGAATTGACATCGCGCGCGCGGCTATCGTTACCTTCGGCAAGCACTCCCAGGTTCTGAAGCACGCCTCCCGCTGGCCATAGCACCGCCCGCGCCCCGTTCGCCCCGCTCGATATTCCAACCACGTCTCTGTTGTTGTTAAGGGCCGTCGCCTCGCTCTCGGTATCCGCGGGCAAGGCGCCGAGATCCAGAATCCCGCTCTTTGTTGGCCAGAAAACGGCGCGGATCCGCCCGGCGCTTCCGGATTTCCCGGCGATATCTCCGCGATTATTGATCGCGGAACCTTCGGTCGTCGTTGCGCCGTCCAAGCCGGGCAGCGCTTTGATTGCGCCAGCGCGGGTCCACCAGACAGCCTTGATCCCGTTTGCGCCGGTTGAATAACCGGCGGCCTCACCCTGCCCATTGATGGCCAAGGCCGATCCCCCGGTGTCGCCGGGCAAGGTCGGCAACTCCTGGTCGCCGTGGCGCCGCGTCCACCGAAAGGGCTTCAGTGAGCGATCGCCGTTGAATGCGCCGACGACCTCGCTCAGATCATTGATGCCGAAGGACGTACTGAAATCAGTGAGCCGTTTCACCGCGACTTCTTCACGGCCGCCGCGGTTGAAAAGGAACGCGCGATGGCTCGTTTTGGGAGTACGGGCTCCTCCCGCCACCTCCTCGGAAGCGTTCAGGCGGCGGACAACGACCGCCTGGCCTGGATCGAGCGCGCCGAACTCGAAGACGTCGTAACTACGCACCGCGCCTTGCCGCGCGTGTGCGGTCCTGTTTGCGGAATCGGGGAGCGCTGAATTGCTGTCCGCGACCGGTTTACGCAAACTCGGGGCTGCCTTATCCGACGTCAGAAACAGCGCGTAGGCGCCGCCGCCGGCGACCATAGTTGCGATTAGCATTGCGGATAAGAGGAAATTGCCCCGGTAGTTTTTCATCGTTTCCCTTGTTGTCGTAAGCCTTCTCGGCGCTTTATCATCCGTGTCGGGGGGTTCAGCTATCACCTGCGTGAACGGTCGCCGCTGTTTCAACCTTTAGCAGCACACGCGCCGGGGAGAATACGACAAGCAAGGCCGTGGCCGGTATAGTGCAAATGCATCATGCGCTGCTGTACAGGAGCGCTTCCCATCAAAAGTAAGGGATTAAAAATGATGAGTACCCTCAGCCAGATGTTGACTTCCATTTACCGCGCGGCGCGCGAGTTGCCGGCGAGCGAGTTTCAGAATTTCGCGCTGGATTTATTGCGGATGCAGCTTCTGGACAGGCTGTATGAGGGGAAGCATGAACGCCGCAGCGGCCTGGCCATATCGGATCAGGCTGGTCTTGTGTGCAGCAGCGGCCCGGACTTCACGCCGTTGATGCAGACGGAATGGCCGCAATGGAACGGGCAGCACCTGCCAGAGGATTTGCTGGTGGGACTGGGGAACGGGCAAGGGCAGGGCGACGGGAAAGGGCCCGGGGAGGCCAGTTTTGCCGGGCAATCGATTACCGTGACCGCGTCCGCGGACGCTGGATTTTATTTTCTGCGCGCGAGAAAGCGTTCGACCGTCGATACCTTAAGCCCACGCGAGCGCGACATCGCCCGCCGCTTCGCGGATGGCTCGACTCATAAGGAAATCGCCCAAACGCTAGCTATTTCCCCCGCGACCGTGCGCAACCACCTGCAGGCCGTCTACGTCAAGTTGCAGACGAGCAACAAGACGGGGCTTGCCAGACTGCTGGGCGAATAGCACCGCCGCATTTTCGGGTGAGTAGGCCGACGAGACATCTTCACGAGCCGCTCCCGCCTTATCTACAGTGCCCCATCGAACTTCGCGAACCACTGGCCGACACCGTTCGGCGACGATGCATCGTAATAAAGCTCCCGCATCCGCAGGCGCCCCGCATCACCCACCGTATCACCTTGCAGCATCGTGTCGAACGCAAGCCCGCCGAGGATCTGGTGCGTGATTGTCAGGTACAGCCGGTCGAGTTTGCCGGCGCGAACCAGCGTGCTCAGCATCTGCGGGCCGGTCAGACAATAAACGCTGCGATAGCCGAGTTCGCCGAGCAATGCAACGAGTGCGCCCCCTTCGACATGACGGCCGCCGCCGCGAACATAAACTTTGATGCCGTCGCGCTCGAAAGCAGCGATGCGTTCAGGCTCCGCATCGCTCGTTGTAACGATATGCACGGCCTGGCTGCATTCGCGCAGTGACGCCGGCAGTTCAATATCGAGGCTGACGGTCGGAATCACGATCGCGGGCTGTTCCAGCAAACCCGCTTTCGCGCGCCAGTCGGCAAGATCCCGGCTCTCGGCCAGCAAGCCGATTTGCAGGATGTCGGGAAGCTTGCCGGCGGCGATGCTGCGCAGATAGCCGGCGCCGGTCAATAAGCAATCGGCCTGCGCCTGCAATTCCTGCAGCAGGCGCCAGTCGTTCAAGCTGCTCAGCGCCGCCGGCACATGGCTGTCGTTGCCGCTGCCGAGCGCGATGCGGCCATCGAGGCTGCTGACGAAACTCGCGTAGATGAAAGGCCGGCCGCGGCGGCCTTGACGGTGGTTGTTGTGCGCAAGATAGAGGCCACGCAACGGCACGTGCTCGCGGGCTTCCGGATATAACGCAGAGACGACGTTTCTCATGCTCGGTGATCTAGTGTTGTGTCCCGCTTGCTAATTTTTTGCACCGTTCGTGGTGAGCCCTTCGGCTTTGCTCAGGACAGGCCCGTCGAACCATGAAAGACGGTAGGCCGCCCTTCGACAGGCTCAGGGCGAACGGCGAATCAGGCAACTTATTTGCGGAACAGGCCCTGTTGATTACATGTTCGGATAATTCGGCCCGCCACCGCCTTCGGGCGTGACCCAATCGATGTTCTGCGGCGGATCCTTGATGTCGCAGGTTTTGCAATGCACGCAATTCTGCGCGTTGATCTGCAGGCGTCTGACCGGCGGCGCTGCGGCTTCGCCGCCGGTATCAGGCTCATCGACATACTCGTAAACGCCGGCCGGGCAATAACGCTGCTCGGGGCCGTCATAGTGCGCGAGATTGACGGCGACTGCGAGCGCGGGATCGCGCAATCGCAGATGCGACGGCTGATTTTCTTCGTGGTTGGTGTTCGAGAGGAATACCGATGACAAGCGATCGAAAGTTAGCTTGCCATCGGGCTTCGGGTATTCGATAGGCTGGCATTCGGCGGCGCGTTTCAGCGCGAGATGATCGGCGTGATGGCGCAGCGTCCACGGCACGCGGCCGCCAAGGACATAGGTGTCGAGCGCGGAATAGGCGAGGCCCGCGTAAAGGCCGCGATGGAATGACGGCCGGATGTTGCGCACGCGATGCAGCTCTTGCCATAGCCACGATTTTTCGAGCCGCGCCTGATAATCGCCGACCTCTTTTTTCTTTGCGCCGCGAAAATTTGCGAATACGGCTTCGGCCGCGATCATGCCGGATTTCATTGCCGTGTGCGTGCCTTTGATTTTCGGCACGTTCAGGAATCCGGCCGCGTCGCCGATCAAGAGGCCGCCGGGAAACGACAGCTTTGGAATCGCCTGCCAGCCGCCTTCGACCAGCGCCCGCGCGCCGTAGGAAATTCGCTTGCCGCCCGCGAACGTCGCGCGAATTGCGGAATGTGTTTTGAAGCGCTGGAACTCCTGATACGGATTCAGGTACGGATTCCCGTAATCGAGGCCGACGACATAACCGACAGCGACTTGCCGGTCTTCAAGGTGATAAATGAACGAGCCGCCGTAGGTTGTTCTATCGAGCGGCCAACCGATGGTATGAACGACGAGCCCTGGCTGATGCTGCGCGGCATCGACTTGCCAAAGCTCCTTGATGCCGATCGCATAGGTCTGCGGCCGGTCTTCCTTGCGCAACGCGAAGCGCGCGATCAACTGCTTGGTCAGCGATCCGTGGCAGCCTTCGGCGAACAGAGTTTGCTGGCCGTGCAGTTCGATACCTCCCTGGAAGCTCGCGGTCGGCCTGCCGTCCCTGCCGACACCCATATCGCCGGTGGCAACGCCGCGCACCGCGCCATCGCTGTCATACAGCACTTCCGCCGCGGCAAAGCCGGGATAGATTTCGACGCCCAGCGATTCGGCCTGCTGCGCGAGCCAGCGGCAAAGGGTGCCGAGACTGATGATGTAATTGCCTTGATTGCGCATTTGTGGCGGCGTCGGCAATTTGAACGCGCGCCGTTCGGTCAGAAACAGAAAACGGTCTTGGACCGCCGGCGTGTTCAGCGGCGCGTTCAGTTTCTGCCAATCTGGCAGCAGCTCGTTCAGTGCGCGCGGCTCGATCACGGCGCCGGACAAAATATGCGCGCCGACTTCCGAGCCCTTTTCCAGCACGCAAACACTGAGCGCATCGCCGCCAAGTTGCCTGAGCCGGATAGCGGCAGCCAGCCCCGCCGGGCCGGCCCCGACGATGACAACGTCGTACTGCATGGATTCGCGATCGGTCAAGATGACTCCCGATGGTCGCTTCGCATCAGCTCGAAATGCCGTGCTAAGCTCGCTTTAGCCGGCTCGGTTTAGCCGGAATGGTAAGTTGAATAGTAAACTTTCAAGCCATTCAGGAAAAGTTTGCATGCAATCTGAAATGACGTCGGAAAAACGCGCGATGTGGATCGAAAAAACACGGGTGCGCTGGGGCGATATGGATGCGCTTGGCCACGTCAACAACATCGTCTATTTTCGCTACATGGAGCAGGCGCGAATTTCCTGGTTCGATTCATTGGGCATCGTGGTGGCGGCAGATCCAGGTCCGGTGATCGTCAGCGCAAGCTGCAACTTCACCCGGGCGATCGTTTATCCGGCAGAGGTCGCGATCAGCGTTCGTTGCGGCAGGCCTGGCCGCAGCAGTTTTCCCATCTACCACGAGATTTACGCTGCCGGTGACGCGACTTTGCGCTACGCCGACGGTGAAGCAACCATAGTATGGGTTGATCACAGAGCCGGCAAATCCACGCTGTTGCCCGAAAATTTGCGCGCGCTGCTCGAAACGTGAATCGAAACAATTCGAGGCGGCGGCGTCATGCCGATCCGGTTTCAACTCCAGGCCGCTAACTCCGGGTTTTCCAGGCGATCCACAGTTTACGCAGCGGTGTCAGGGCAACGCGCTCGCGCAACACGGCCTCGGGGCCGGCGGCGATTTCGGCGAGCAGCGCGGTCGCCAGCGCGGCGCGAATCAGGGTGGGGCGCTGCGCTTTGCGGTCGATGGCCGGAATTTGCGCGACTGCCTGCTTCAGCTCCGCGCGTGCTCGCATCAGTTGGAATTCCATCAAGCGTTTGTAGCTTTCGCTATTGTTGCGGTGAAAAATGTCGCCGACGCGAACATCGAATTCACGCAACTCGGTCGTGGGCAGATAAAGCCGACCGCGTCCGGCGTCGTGTCCGATCGCGACGATAATTTCGGCGAGCCGCAACGAAGAGCCGAGTTCCACGATGGCGTTCACCGTCGACGGATCGTGATAGCCGAATACCGCTGCGGAGAGGCGGGCTGGCGCACCGCCGGCGAGTCCGCAGTAAGCGGCCAAGGCGCTGTAATCGGCAAACCGCGTTTTCGCGATATCGGATTCGGCGCTTGACAGCATCTCGGCGAACCCGCTTTCTGGTAATCGATAACGCTTGATCGCCGGAGCAAGCTGGCGACCGGCCGGATGTTGGGCGCGGTCGGCAAACATCGCTTCGATTTCGGTCTGCCACCACGCCAGTTTTATCGGAGCGACATCAGGGTCGCCATCGGCTATGTCATCAAGTTCGTCGCGGAGCGCGAACAGCGCGGTAACCGCCTGCCGTTTTTCGGGCGGAAGGAACAAAAAACTGTAATACAGGGACGATCCAGGCGGCGCGGCTTTGTTCTGGCAATATTTTTCCGGCGTCACTTATTGTCCCCGTGCGGCGGCAGTGCGTATTCTAGCAGGCGCGCAATGTTGGTTGCGGCCACCTCCGCCTTCGCATGGTGGATAGTAAGCTGTTTGCGGCGGCGTCGCGTGCCTTCAACCGTTATCTCGCATCAATACTCTCCCAGTCCATGCCCCGATATTTCTTCGTCCAGCAGATTCATGCGCGACGTGACTTTATTGGCCATAATCCCGGTTTTTATGCTATTTTCGCTGAAGGAAGCGGCCCGCAGCCTACCTTAAAACGTGGTTTGACGGCGCGGTTGTCTCCCTTGCGCTGCGTCCGATATCCCGGTCTGGCCGTATCGATGCGAAAGTGGCGGAATTGGTAGACGCACGGGATTTAGGTTCCAGCGCCGAAAGGTGTGGGGGTTCGAGTCCCCCCTTTCGCACCAAGTGCGATGCCTCGGATTGGGACCGGGGTGGATTTTGGCGAGACGATTTTCGGCCTGCCGGATATCGTGACGGTTTCGTTGTAATAATAATGACGCTAACCAAAACGTCCTTGGGGATTTGAACAGATGCAGGTCAGCTTAGAGAACATGGGCAATCTGGAGCGGCGGCTGAACGTGGCCGTACCGCTGCAGGAAATCGACAGCGAGGTCGAAAACCGGCTGAAGAACATGGTGCGAACGGTGCGACTGCACGGTTTCCGGCCAGGCAAAGTGCCCTACAGGATTATCGCTCAGCAGTACGGCGGGCAGGTTCGCCAGGAAGTACTGGGCGACAAGCTGCAGCGGACTTTTGGCGACGCCGTAGCCGAGCAAAAGCTGCGTGTTGCCGGGCCGCCGAAATTCGAGGCCAAGCCGGTCGCGGACGGCGCGCAGGATTTCGAATACAGCGCAACTTTTGAAATTTATCCCGAATTCGAGGTCGGTGATCTCTCCAACGCTGCGATCAGGCGACCGCAGTTGGTCATAGGCGAAGCCGAAATAGACAAGACGATCGAGATTTTGCGCAAGCAGCGCATGCATTTCGAACCGGTGCAGCGTGCCGCGGAAACCGGCGATCAAGTCACTGTCGATTACAGCGGCGCCATCGACGGCGCCGAGTTTGAAGGCGGGCAAGGCAAGGATATCAGCGTCGTGCTTGGTGAAGGACGTCTGTTACCGGTATTCGAGCAGAACATCAGCGGCATGCAGGCCGGTGAGTCGAAGACATTCGATCTCGATTTTCCTGCCGACTACCAGGGCAAGGAGGTCGCCGGCAAGACAGCGAGCTTCGAGGTGACGCTGAAGCAGGTGAGCGCGCCGAAGTTACCGGAGGTCGATGCAGAATTCGCAAAAAACCTAGGCATTGCCGATAGCGATCTCGATAACATGCGCGCCGAAATCAAGCTCAATCTTCAGCGTGAAGCCGGGCGCCGGATTCAGGCCAGAATCAAGGATCAGGTTATGCAGGCCTTGCTCGATGCGACGTCGTTTTCGCCGCCGAGGGTCATGGTCGAGATCGACGCGCAGCGCTTGAAAGAAAATGCAATCCGCGATTTGCAGACGCGCGGCATCAAGGCAGCCGATTTGCCTCCTGAAGCGCTACCCTCATTCGATGAGCCCGCACGCCGTCGCGTAATGCTCGGCTTGATTCTTGCTCAACTCGTAAAAGGGAAGGATTTGCAGCCGCAGCCGGCCCAGGTGCGGACCGCGGTCAGCGAGCACGCGCGCAGCTTCGAAGACCCGGAGCAAGTGGTCAAATGGTATTATCAATCGACCGAGCGGCTGCGTGAAATCGAATCGCTGGTGGTCGAAGACAATGTGGTCGCGTGGGTGCTTGGGCGCGCGAAAGTCAGCGATGAGCCGATCGATTTCGACGAACTGATGGGGCATCAATCGGCAGCCAGGCGAGAGTCAAACAGTGGCGAACCACGAGGACAAGGTGATGCATAACCGTTTTCAGCAGCAGGGGCAGTGGCAGGAGCCGCAGAGCCTGGGTCTGGTTCCGATGGTCATCGAGCAAAGCGGACGCGGCGAGCGCGCCTACGATATTTATTCGCGATTGCTGAAAGAGCGCGTCGTGTTTCTGGTTGGCCCGGTTAATGATATTTCGGCCAATCTGATCGTTGCCCAGTTATTGTTTCTGGAATCGGAAAATCCCGACAAGGACATTTTCTTTTATATCAATTCGCCGGGCGGCTCGGTGTCGGCCGGTCTTGGTATTTACGACACGATGCAGTACATCAAGCCGAACGTCAGTACGCTTTGTGTTGGCATCGCGGCCAGCATGGGCTCGTTCCTGCTCGCGGCAGGCGAAAAAGGCAAACGTTATTGTTTACCCAATTCCAGAGTGCTGATTCATCAGCCGATGGGCGGGTTTCAGGGGCAGGCGTCCGATATCGAAATTCACGCGAAGGAAATTCTGTACCTGCGTGCGCGCCTCAACGCCATTTTGGCCAAACATACGGGCCAGGATCTCAAAACGATCGACAGAGATACTGACCGCGACATGTTTTTTGGCGCTGAGGATGCGGTGAAATACGGGCTGGTCGACAAGGTTTTATCAAGCCGAACCGAAGTTGCCGCCTAGTGTCTTAAAACCAGATCAATTTGAAAATCCGGACAACTGCTCATGGCGGATAAAATTGGTGGCGAAAAGCTGCTTTACTGCTCGTTTTGCGGCAAGAGTCAGCACGAAGTGCGAAAGCTCATCGCCGGCCCCTCGGTGTTCATCTGCGATGAATGCATAGAGCTTTGCAACGACATCATCCGCGAAGAAACGCAGGGCGAGAGCAGCGTAAAGGGCGCGAAAACGGATTTACCGGTGCCGCACGAAATTTGCGACATCCTTGACCAGTATGTGATCGGCCAGGAGCTGGCGAAGAAAATACTTTCGGTCGCGGTCTACAACCATTACAAGCGACTCAAGAATGCGTCGAAAAGCGACGATATCGAATTAGCCAAGAGCAACATTCTGCTGGTAGGCCCGACCGGATCAGGCAAAACCCTGCTTGCGCAGACTCTGGCGCGCATGCTGAATGTGCCGTTCGTGATGGCCGATGCGACAACCTTGACCGAAGCCGGTTACGTCGGCGAGGACGTCGAGAACATCATCCAGAAGCTGCTTCAGAAATGCGACTACGATGTCGAGAAGGCGCAGCGCGGCATCGTCTATATCGACGAAATCGACAAGATTTCACGCAAATCCGACAACCCGTCGATCACGCGCGACGTATCTGGCGAGGGTGTGCAGCAGGCGCTGTTGAAGCTGATCGAAGGCACGATCGCGTCGGTGCCGCCACAAGGCGGGCGCAAACATCCGAACCAGGAATTCGTTCAGGTCGATACGACGAATATTCTGTTCGTTTGCGGAGGCGCTTTCGACGGTCTCGACAAGATTATTCGCGATCGCTCCGATAAAGGCGGGATCGGTTTCGGCGCGGAAGTCAAGAGCCGCGACAATCGCAAGGATATCGGCCTGATATTGCGCGGGGTCGAGCCGGAAGATTTGATCAAGTACGGTTTGATCCCGGAATTCGTCGGCCGTCTTCCCGTGGTGGCCACGCTCGGTGAGCTCGATGAAGTTGCGCTCATCAAAATTTTGACCGAGCCCAAGAATGCCTTGATGAAGCAGTATCAGAAAATGTTCGGCATGGAAGGCGTGGAACTCGAATTGCGCGAAGCGGCCTTGAACGCGGTCGCGAAAAAAGCACTGGCGCGGAAAACCGGCGCGCGCGGCCTGCGCTCGATACTTGAACAGGCGCTGCTGGAGACGATGTTCAATCTGCCTTCACTGGAAAACGTAACCAAGGTTGTTATCGACGAAGGCGCGATCAGTGGCGATGCCCAACCGCTCCTGATCTACGCCGACAAACCCAAATTGGCCGGCTCGAAATAGCCGGCAAAGCGCCGTTTTTCCATCCGCGCGGTTCCACCTGCACCTGCGCATTCCGTTCGTATAGGCGGGTCGTGGATTTTCAGCAGGCCCGGTGCTCGAGTGGCGGCGTGGTTTTCCTTTCTCCGAATGTTTGTTCAGGACAGATACATGGCTTATCCAGATGATTCCGTTGTAACCGCCGAGATGGCGTTGCCGTTGTTGCCGTTGCGCGATGTCGTTGTATTCCCGCATATGGTCATTCCGCTGTTCGTCGGCAGGCCGAAATCGATCAAGGCGCTCGAGATCGCGATGGAATCCGGCAAGAGCATATTGCTGGTGGCGCAGAAATCGGCTGCCAAGGATGACCCGTCTGCTGATGATCTGTACCGTATCGGCAGTGTCGCGAACATCCTGCAGATGCTGAAACTGCCCGACGGTACCGTCAAGGTTCTGGTCGAAGGAAGCCAACGCGCGGAAGTGCGCGAGATCGTCGATGAAAAGACGCATTACGCCGCCGACGCCACGCTGCTGGCCGCAGACAGTATCGCCGGCCATGAGGTCGAGGCGATGCGCCGTGCCGTCATCACGCAGTTCGACCAGTACGTAAAGCTCAATAAAAAAATACCGCCGGAGATTCTGACTTCGCTGGCTGGTATAGACGACGCAGGTCGTTTGGCTGACACGATAGCCGCGCACTTGCCGTTGAAGCTCGAACAAAAGCAGGAAGTACTGGAAATGTTCGAGGTCAAAAAGCGCCTCGAACATCTATTGAGCCTGATGGAAGCCGAGCTCGACATCCTGCAAGTGGAAAAGCGCATCCGGGGGCGCGTCAAACGCCAGATGGAAAAGAGTCAGCGCGAGTACTACCTGAACGAGCAAGTCAAGGCGATTCAGAAAGAGCTCGGCGAGATGGAAGACGGCGCTGATGTCGATGAGATGGAAAACAAGATAAAGGCCGCGCAGATGCCGAAGGATGCGCGCGTCAAAGCCGAATCGGAGTTGAAAAAATTGCGCCTGATGTCGCCGATGTCTGCCGAGGCGACGGTAGTGCGCAACTACATCGACGCGCTGGTTGGGCTCCCGTGGAAAAAGAAAAGCAAGATCAGCAAGGATTTGCGAATTGCCGAGGAGGTGCTCGAAAAAGACCATTACGGTCTGGAAAAAGTCAAAGAGCGCATCGTTGAATATCTGGCCGTGCAGCAGCGCGTCGATAAACTGAAGGCGCCGATCCTGTGTCTGGTCGGCCCCCCGGGTGTCGGCAAGACGTCGCTCGGGCAATCGATCGCGCGCGCGACCAATCGCAAATTTGCGCGCATGTCGCTCGGCGGCGTGCGCGACGAGGCGGAAATCCGCGGCCATCGCCGTACCTATATCGGCTCGATGCCGGGCAAAATTCTGCAGAACATGACCAAGGTCGGCGTGCGCAATCCTCTTTTTCTACTCGACGAAGTCGACAAGATGGGCATGGATTTTCGCGGCGATCCATCATCGGCGCTGCTCGAGGTGCTCGATCCGGAGCAGAACCACACTTTTACCGATCATTATGTCGAGGTCGAATACGATCTTTCCGACGTGATGTTCGTCGCCACGGCGAATACCCTGAATATTCCGGCGCCGCTGCTCGATCGTATGGAGGTGATTCGCCTTGCCGGCTACACCGAAGACGAAAAAATCAACATCGCCATGCGCTATCTGTTGCCGAAGCAGATGAAAAATCACGGCCTGCAACCGACCGAACTGGTTGTTGCTGAACACGCGCTGCGCGATGTCACGCGCTACTACACGCGCGAAGCAGGTGTTCGTGCGCTCGAGCGCGAGATCGCGAAGATCTGCCGCAAGGTCGTCAAGATGCTTTTGCTTAAAACCAGCGTGAAGAAAGTGAATGTCACCTCGCGCAATCTGGCTCACTACCTGGGTGTTCGCCGCCATACCTATGGCATGGCCGAGATCAACAACCAGGTCGGCCAGGTTACCGGCCTGGCCTGGACCGAAGTCGGCGGCGAGCTTTTAACAATCGAGGCAGTCGTGCTTCCGGGAAAGGGAAAAACGATTACCACCGGCAAGCTCGGCGAAGTCATGACGGAATCGATACAGGCGGCGTTGTCGGTTGTGCGCAGCCGTTCGCGGCAACTCGGAATCGACAAGGATTTTTATCAGAAAAATGACGTGCACATTCATTTGCCGGAAGGCGCGACGCCGAAAGACGGCCCCAGTGCGGGCATCGCCATCGGTACCGCCATGATTTCGGCGCTGACCAATATACCGGTGCGCGCGAACGTTGCGATGACAGGCGAAATCACTCTGCGCGGCGAAGTTTTGCCGATCGGCGGCTTGAAGGAAAAACTGCTTGCAGCCCACCGCGGCGGCATCAAAAAAGTATTGATACCCGAAGGCAACGTCAAAGACCTGTCCGAGATTTCGGACCGCATCAAAGGCAAACTGGAAATTCACCCGGTGAAATGGATGGATCAGGTGCTTGAATTCGCTTTGGAACGGCGTCCGAAGCCGCTTCCGGAGGATGAGGAGGTCGTAGCACTCCCCGGCGTTAAAGAGGGGGAGAGCACCGTTGTCATCAAGCATTGAACCTTGCGTCGCTTTCGCTTGCATTTGTGGTTGCTCGCCCGGAACGCAGCCATTCGTCGGCTTGACACCGGCTTTTACGACTTGCTATAAATCCCTGAAGTTGTTCTGGCCTGAGCACACTTGAAAAGGGGATGCAAATGACTAAGTCGGAGTTGATCGAAGCGATTGCGAAGTCGGCGGATATATCGAAATCCGCGGCAGCGCGAGCGCTGGATGGAACGCTCGCTGCTGTCAAGTCGACGATAAAAAAAGGCGGCATGGTAACGCTGGTCGGTTTTGGAACCTTCTATGCGAGCAAGCGGGCAGCTCGCAACGGACGCAATCCGCGCACCGGAGATACGATAAAAATAAAAGCGGCAAAGGTCCCGAAGTTTCGCGCTGGCAAAGCCCTGAAGGACGCGATAAACTAGCGCCTCTTTTTGCGGTAGCGCGCGTTTGCGCAACGCGCGCAGTCTGAAGATTCATCCGACATTTTTCGCGGTCTGTTGAAGATTATTGGGTGCTTAGCTCAGTCGGTAGAGCGTCGCCCTTACAAGGCGAATGTCGGGAGTTCGAACCTCTCAGCACCCACCAGCACGGCCGACAGAATCTGCAGGATCTGGAGTGGTAGTTCAGTTGGTTAGAATACCGGCCTGTCACGCCGGGGGTCGCGGGTTCGAGTCCCGTCCACTCCGCCAAACCAAAAGCGAACGCCCGTTCGCCTTTTTATTCCATGTTCACCAGGCCGTTCAACCTGATCGAGTCATGCGCAAGGCATTGCTCTTTCCTTTATAGGTAACCCATGTTTAATTTCGTGCACGGCAACCGGAGATTTATCCAGGTCGTCATGGTGATCATCGTGTTGCCATTCGCGTTTTTCGGCATCGAATCCTATTTCGACCCATCGGGTGGCAGTGCTGACGTCGCCAGCGTAGGCGGGCAGAAAATTTCACAACAGGAATATGCCCGTGCGCTCGACAGCCAGCAGCAGCGTTTACGCGAAGCGCTGGGCGGGCGCGTCGACCCTGCGCTGCTCGATAGTCCGGACATACGTGCCGCGGTCTTGAACTCCCTGATCCGCGAGCGGCTGCTGGCCAGCGAGGCGGCGGAAACCGGAATGACGGTCACCGATGCCGAGTTGCACTCCGCGATCGCGGCGATTCCCGCGTTTCAGGACAATGGCAAATTTTCGATCAAGCTGTATGAAAATTTCCTGCGCAACCAGAATCTGGCAGCCCAGACGTTCGAGCAAAGCATCAAGCAGGGTTTGCTGCAGGAGCGGCTCATCGGAGCATACGCGGAGACTGCGCTGGTACCGGAACGCGTCGCCGAACGCGTCGCCCGGTTGAATGAACAGCAGCGCGAAGTGAGTCAGGTTCTGGTATCGCCCGATCAGTTTTTAACCGAAATCAAGCTCGAACCGGACGCGGCTAAAAATTACTACGACTCGCATCAAGTCGAGTTTCAGATTCCCGAACAAGTGCGTGTCGAATACCTGGAGCTGTCGCTGGACAAGTTGATCGAACAGATCGAAGTCAGCGACGAAGAATTACAGGCGTATTATCGCGAGCACGCCGCTGAATACGAGCAGCCCGAAGAGCGCGAGGCAAGCCACATCCTGATCAGCGCGGGGGCCGATGCCGACGACAAGACGCGTGCGGCGGCGAAAGAAAAAGCGCAGCAATTGGCCGCCCAGGCGAAAAAGGATCCGGCGAAATTCGCCGAGCTGGCGAAGAAAAATTCGCAGGATCCCGGTTCGGCTGAAAAGGGCGGCGATCTTGGTGGTTTTCGGCGCGGCGCCATGGTCAAGCCTTTTGAAGACGCGGTATTCAGCATGAAGGTCGGCGAGATCGCCGGCCCGGTCGAGTCGCCCTTCGGCTATCACATCATCAAACTGAACGCGATCAAGTCTAGCGGAAAAAGCAGCTTCGACCAGGTTCGAAAACAAATCGAAGCCGACATGAAAAAGCAGAAGGCTGGCGCCACATTCGCGGAAGCGGCAGAGAATTTCAGCAACATGGTTTATGAACAGTCGGACAGCCTCAAACCTGCTGCCGAAGCCGCGAAACTCACTATCCAGACCAGTCCCTCGATCAGCAGAAAAGGCGCTGAAGCGCCGCTTTTGAATAACGACAAGCTGCTGGAAGCCCTGTTTTCCGAGGATGCGCTGGCCCAGAAACGCAATACCGAAGCGATCGAAGTCGCGCCGAATACGCTGGTTTCGGCTCGCGTAATCGAGCATAAGCCGGCCAGCTTGCGCCCCTTCGAAGACGTCAAGACCGAGATTGCCAAACGGTTACTGTTCGAAGAAGCCGGTCGGCGCGCCAGGCAGGATGCCGAAGCCAAGCTCGCGCAATTGCAGAAGGGCGAGGATGCCAAACTTGCCTGGAGTCCGGCGCAGACCATCAGCCGGGCGAAGCACGAAGGATTCGATGAAGCGGCTCTGCGTCAGATATTCCGCGCCGACGCGGCTGTACTGCCTGCCTATACCATGGTTACCAATCCGGACGGTGCGCCGGTGCTCGTTAAAATCAGCCGGGTTAACGACACCGAAATCGGCGCCGACAAGCGCAAAGCCGTCGTTCAGCAGTTGCGTCAGGCTTCCGGGCAGGAGACGCTATCCGCTTATCTGGCGAGCCTGCGCGAGGAAGCGGATGTCAAGATAATGCAGGAAAACCTTGAGCGCAGAGAACGCTAAAGTTGGCCAGCGCAATTCTGGCTTTATTCCATGCCGCCCAGGGCGGTCGCGTTGAAGCCGGCATCGACATAGGTGATTTCCGACGTCATGCCGCTTGCCAGATCGCTGCACAAAAAGGCAGCCACGTTGCCGACTTCGTCTATGCTCACGTTCCGCCGCAGCGGCGCATTTTTTTCGGTATAGGCCAGTATTTTCCCGAAGCCCGAGATGCCGGCGGCGGCGAGTGTTTTGATCGGGCCGGCCGAGATTGCGTTAACGCGTATGTTTTTCGGGCCCAGGCTATAGGCCAGATAACGAACGCTCGCTTCAAGGCTTGCTTTCGCGAGGCCCATGACGTTGTAATTAGGCATCGCGCGCACCGCGCCCAGATAGCTTAACGTCAGCAGCGCGCCGTTGCGGCCGGCCATCATTGGCACCGCGGCCTTGGCGAGGGCCGCGAAACTATATGCGCTGACGTCGTGTGCGACGCGGAAGGCTTCGCGGCTGAGGCCATCGACGAAATCGCCGGCCAACGCTTCACGCGGCGCGTAGGCGATCGCATGCGTGACGACATCGAGTCCGTCCCAACGACCGCCCAGCGCGGCGAACAACTGCGCGATATCTTCATCGCTCGCGACGTCGCACGGTAAAACGATGTCGGTGCCGAACTCTTTAGCCAGATCGATCACGCGATCGCGGATTTTTTCGCTTTGATAAGTGAAAGCGAGTGTCGCGCCCTCGCGCTGCATGGCTTTCGCGATGCCATAGGCGATCGATCGATTGCTGAGCAGACCGGTGATCAGAACTTTCTTGTCTTGCAGAAATCCCATTGCGACTCCCCCCTAAACTGTGGGATCGATTATACAAGCGGATGGCGCACAGCGATTCGCAAACCCCGCTTTAGCAAGCTCGCTGATCCACAAACTCCTGATGCGCCCCGTACGATTACGCTACACTGTTGAGTCATGAAGTCCTGGATCGGTTTCGCGTTGTCGATCACGCCGTTGCTGCTGACAGCGTGCAGCGGAGAATTCTGGAGCGGCGCCTGGAACAATCCCTATCCCGCATCGCAGCGCGGCGAAAACATTCTCTATTCGGCTTTCACCGAGCGTCCGAAGCATCTCGACCCGGTGCAGTCGTACAGCGAGAACGAGGCCGTTTTCAACGCGCAGATTTATCAGCCACCACTGCAATATCACTATTTCAAGCGGCCCTATACGCTGATTCCGCTGGCGGCAACCGCAGTGCCCCAGCCTCAGTACCTCGATGCGCAGAATGCGCTTTTGCCGGATGATGCCGACCCGGCTTCGATCGCGTTCAGCGTTTACGAAATCCGCATCAAACCGGGAATTCTTTATCAACCGCATCCTGCTTTCGCGACCGATGCCAGCGGCCGCCTGCTGCATCACGATCTCACGCCGGATAGGCTCGATGATATCTACAAGCTCAGCGATTTCAAGCAGGATGGCACGCGAGAACTGATCGCCGCCGACTACGTATTCCAGATCAAGCGGCTCGCCCATCCGCGGCTGCATTCGCCGATCTTCGGTTTGATGAGCGAGTACATCGTCGGGCTCAAAGATTTTTCAGCGACGCTGAAACGCGCCGATCAACAGCGCGACAACACTGGAGAGCAAGCCTACCTCGACCTGAACAAATATCCACTGCCGGGCGCTGAAGTCGTCGATCGCTATACGTATCGCGTCAAGCTCAAAGGCAAGTATCCGCAATTCGTCTATTGGCTCGCAATGCCGTTTTTCGCACCGGTTCCGGAAGAGGCCGAACGTTTCTATTCGCAGCCCGGTCTGGCCAAAAAAAACATTACGCTCGACTGGTATCCGGTAGGCACCGGGCCTTACATGCTGACGGTCAATAATCCGAATCGCCAGATGGTCCTCGATCGCAATCCCAATTTTCAAGGCGAAACCTATCCGGCCGACGGCGAGCTTGGCGATGCCGAAAAAGGCCTTTTGAAAGACGCCGGCAAGGCGCTACCTTTCATCGACAAGGTTGTTTTCAGCCTCGAGAAGGAAAGTATTCCATACTGGAATAAATTCCTGCAGGGCTATTACGACGCTTCCGGAATCAGCTCCGACAGTTTCGACCAGGCTGTGCAGATCAGCAGCGGCGGCGACATTGCGCTGACCGATGCGATGCGCGAGAAAGGCATCCGCCTGGTGACGTCTGTTGCGCCGAGCGATATCTATCTGGCCTTCAACATGCTCGATCCCATCGTCGGCGGCGACAGTGAGCGCGCGCGCAAGCTGCGTCAGGCGATATCGATCGCCGTCGATTACGAAGAATACATCAGCATCTTCGCCAACGGCCGCGGCATTCCCGCGATGGGACCGATTCCTCCGGAAATATACGGCCACAAGCCCGGGCAGGAAGGCATCAACCCGCATGTTTACTACTGGATCGACGGCGAGCCGCAACGCAAGCCGTTGGCGAAAGCGCTCGAGTTGTTGAGCGAGGCCGGCTATCCGGACGGCATGGATCGGAAAACCGGGGCGCCGCTGGTGCTGAATCTCGACACCACGGCGCGCGGACCCGACGATAAGGCAAGGCTCGACTGGATGCGCAAGCAATTTGGCAAACTGAATTTGCAGCTCATCGTGCGCGCGACCGATTACAACCGTTTTCAGGACAAAATTCGCAAAGGCAATGCGCAACTTTTCCAGTGGGGCTGGAACGCTGACTATCCGGACCCGGAAAACTTTTTGTTCCTGCTCTATGGCCCGCAAAGCCGCGCCAATCATGAAGGTGAGAACTCAGCCAACTATGCGAACCCTGAATACGACAAGTTGTTCGAGCAGATGAAGAATATGGAAAACGGCCGCGAGCGGCAGGCGATCATCGACCGCATGCTGGAAATCGCCCGCTTCGATGCGCCGTGGGTATGGGGACTGCACCCGAAGGAGTACAGCCTGTATCACCAGTGGATGCATAACCAGAAGCCCAACCAGATGGCGCGCAATGGTCTCAAGTACCAGCGCATCGATAGCGCTTTACGCGTCGAACAGCGCGAAGCGTGGAATGAACCCATTGTGTGGCCACTGTTGTTGCTTATCGCGTTATTGATCGCAATAGCACTTCCTGCCGTCATCAGCTACCGGCGCAGGGAACGCAGGGTTTTCAAAGCCGCGCCCGTTGATGCGCATTGATGCCAACGCGAGCGACGAACGAATGTCCGGTTGCAGCGCGCCTACGCGCGGGTCCGACTCCGGTTCGCAGTACTGGTAGCAACGGCGTTCGCCGATGATCAACTACATCATTCGTCGACTGCTGTACGCGATACCGATTCTGATCGGCGTCAACATCATCACCTTCACATTGTTCTTTCTGGTCAACACGCCAGACGACATGGCGCGCATGCAGCTCGGCGTCAAGCGGGTAACACCGGAGGCGATCGAAAAATGGAAGCAGGAGCGGGGCTACGACAAACCCCTGCTGATCAATCATCAGGCGGACGGTGCGGCGAAGCTGACCGATACGATTTTTTTCGAGAAATCGGTATCGATGTTTGCTTTCGATTTCGGCCGTTCCGACGACGGCCGTGATATCGGTCATGAGATCAGCGCGCGCATGTGGCCAAGCCTGGCGATAGCACTTCCGGTGTTTCTCGTCGGCCTGCTGGTTTACATCACGTTCGCGCTGCTGATGGCGTTTTTCCGCGCAACCTACATCGACTTTGCCGGCGTCGTACTGTGCGTCGCGCTGATGTCGATCTCGGGCTTGTTCTACATCATCGGCGGCCAGTATTTGATCAGCAAACTGTGGCATCTGGTGCCGATTTCAGGTTTCGGCAGCGGCTTGAACTCTGCCAAGTTTCTGGTGCTGCCTGTTGTGGTCGGTGTAGTCAGCAGCGTCGGCGCGAGCTCGCGCTGGTATCGCACGATTTTTCTCGAAGAGATCAACAAGGATTACGTGCGCACGGCGCGGGCCAAAGGGTTGTCGGAGATGCGCGTACTGTTCGGGCACGTACTGCAGAACGCGCTGATCCCAATCGTGACCGGCGCCGTTGTCGTGATACCGCTGCTGTTCATGGGCAGCCTGATCGTCGAATCGTTTTTCGGCATTCCGGGCCTCGGAAGCTACACCATAGATGCGATCAATTCGCAGGATTTTGCCGTCGTTCGCGCGATGGTTTTTCTGGGATCGTGCCTGTACATCGTCGGCCTGATTCTGACCGACATCGCTTACACGCTGGTCGATCCGCGCATCAGGCTCGAATGAACGCGTTCAAACCCGTCATCCTGTGGACCGATGCGCTGATTTATGTGCTGATCGCGGTGATCATCGTTTTCGTCTTTGTCGTGCGGCGCCGCGAATATCTGCTGGCGCCGTGGCGGCGGGTCGCGCACAGCGCCAGCGGCATGTCGTCGGTTGTTGTGTTGTCGATATTCGGCGTGGTCGGCGTACTCGATTCCGTTCATTTCCGACCGGCGATTGGCCCTGACACCGGCGAGGAGAATTATTCGGTCGAGGTCAGAAGCCTGCTCGACGTAATCGCCGCGCCGCTGCGCGCGAAGGCCGAAAAGACTTATTCCGCGCCGTTCGCAGCACAGCTTTTTTCCAAGGAAACGGTGACGCTGCCGGATGGCAGCGAAGCGCGCGTCTACCCACGTTTGCGCCACGGCGGCGCGCACCTTGAAAACCCCGGCGTGCAGCGCTTCGGCGACATACTGACGCGGCTGGGAATAGCGGTTGGCGTCGCCGTTCTGGCGTGGCTCGCAATCTCTGCGTTGCTGATACTGTATCGATCATGGCGGCGGGAGAGCAGCTTCCGTGCTTCGTCTGTCCACTTCGCGCGAGGCGATTCCGATTTTCCCTGGCGCGCCGTGTTGATAACGATAGGCGTTGCCTTGCTGGTCATCGTGCCGATGATCGTTTTGAGCCGTCACTATCACGTGCTGGGCACCGACAAAGTAGGCCAGGACGTGCTGTACCTCGCTGTAAAAAGCATACGCACCGGACTCGTTATCGGCACTCTGACCACTCTGGTCATGCTGCCGTTCGCGCTCGCGCTCGGCATCATGGCCGGCTACTTTCGCGGCTGGATCGACGATGTCATTCAATACACATATACGACGCTGAGCTCGATTCCCGGCGTGCTCCTGATCGCAGCAGCGGTATTGATGACGCAGGTCTACATGGACACGCACCCGGAAATGTTTGAAACCGTGTCGCAGCGCGCCGACCTCCGTTTGCTGTTTCTGTGCATTATCCTCGGCATCACCAGTTGGACCGGCCTGTGCCGGCTGCTGCGCGGCGAAACGCTCAAGCTGCGCGAAATGGAATACATCCAGGCGGCGCAGGCTTTCGGCGTTTCGTCGTGGCGCATAACCAGCCGCCACATCCTGCCCAATGTCATGCACATCGTATTGATCGCGATCGTCATGGATTTCAGCGGTCTGGTGCTGGCCGAGGCTGTGTTGTCGTATGTCGGCGTCGGCGTCGATCCGTCGATGATCAGCTTTGGCACTATGATCAACAGCGCGCGTCTCGAAATGGCGCGCGAACCCATGGTCTGGTGGTCGCTTGCGGCCGCGTTCACCTTCATGTTTGTACTCGTGCTGTTTGCGAATCTGTTCGCCGACGCTGTGCGCGATGCATTCGATCCCCGCGTCAGAACGCGTGCCGGCAAAGCCGCGGCGCGCCGCGCCAACCTCGCGAAGATGATTCCCGCCACTAGCGCCGCGCAGCCGACCCTGGGTTTGAAATGAACACCGGACGGGAAATCAGTGTTGCCGCGCCGCTATTGAGAATCGACGATCTGCGCACATGGCTGGATACCGGCGACAAGGTCGTGCGGGCAGTCGACGGCGTGTCGCTCGAAATTGCGCAGGGCGAGACGTTCGCGCTGCTCGGCGAATCTGGCTGCGGCAAGTCGATGACCGCGCTTTCCATCATGCGCCTGCTGCCGGAAACGGCCGAAATCGTCTCGGGCAGTGTGAAGCTCGGCGACGACAATTTGCTCGCGCTGCCGGAGGTTGCGATGCGCGGCGTGCGTGGTCGGCGCATCAGCATGATTTTCCAGGAGCCGATGCTGAGTCTCAACCCGGTGCTGACCGTCGGCGGACAGATCGAAGAGGCGCTGAAGCGGCACACGCGGCTCAACGACAACGAACGCGCAAAGCGCATCATCGAACTGCTTGATGACGTCGGCATCCCGGACGCCGAGCGGCGGCAGCGCGAGTATCCGTTTCAATTGTCGGGCGGGATGCGGCAGCGCGTGATGATTGCGATGGCGCTGGCGGGCGACCCGGAGCTTTTGGTCGCCGATGAGCCGACCACGGCACTCGACGTCACCATCCAGGCAAAGATCCTGGATTTGCTGCGCGAACTGCAGCAGCGTCGCCGGATGTCCATGCTGCTGATCACGCACGATCTTGGCGTGGTTTCCGAAATGGCGCAGCAGGTTGCCGTCATGTATGCCGGAGAGATTATCGAGCGCGCTTCGCGCGCGCGTTTCTTCGCGACTCCCGCCCATCCGTATTCGCGCAAACTGTTCGATTCCATCCCGACCAAAAACAAACGCGGCGCTTCGCTGGCCGTGATCAGGGGAGGCGTGCCGTCGTTGAGCAGCGAGTTTCGAGGCTGCCGCTTTGCCGATCGCTGCGATTACGCCTGGGATTTATGCCGCGACGTTGCGCCTGGCTGGAGCGACGTCGCGCCCGGTCAAACCGTCAGATGTCATTTGTATGAAGGAGCAATGCGCAGAATGGGCGAACTCGTGCTCGAAGTGGGCACCCTGGATTTGCGTAAAGAGGGGCACACACTGGCTGACTCTATCGCCATTGGCAAGAGCGATGAAACACCGCTACTCGAAGTCGCCGACCTCAAGGTACATTTCCCGATCCATAAAGGTCTGCTCAAGCGGGTGGTTGGGCACGTCAAGGCAGTTGACGGCGTTTCGCTGACGATCAAATCGGGGCGCACGTTGGCGCTGGTCGGCGAATCAGGTTGCGGCAAGACGACGGTTGGGAAATCGATTTTGCGTTTGATAGAGCCTACTGCCGGGAGCGTTCGCTTTGACGAAATCGATCTGGCCAGCCTGAGCCAGCGAAAGTTGCGGCAGCGGCGTTCGGATCTGCAGATCGTATTCCAGGATCCATATGCATCGCTGAATCCGCGCATGCGCGTGACTGAAATAATCGAGGAGGGCATGGCCGCTCTCAAAATCGGCGAGCATGCGGCCGAGCGCGCGCGCCGCATCGATGATCTGCTGCGCGAAGTCGGTCTCAGTGTTGAATCGAAATATCGCTATCCTCACGAATTCTCGGGCGGACAGCGTCAGCGGATCGCGATCGCGCGTGCCCTTGCAGTTTCCCCAAGGCTGGTCATCTGCGACGAGCCGACCAGTGCGCTCGATGTCTCGGTGCAGGCTCAGATACTGAACCTGTTGAAGACGCTGCAAAGCAAACTCGGGCTCGCCTATCTGTTCATCACGCACAATATTTCCGTCGTGGAATTTTTGGCGCACGAGGTCGCGGTGATGTATCTCGGTCGCATCGTCGAGCGCGGCTCGGTCGATGACGTGTTGAATCATCCGAAGCATCCTTACACCCGCGCGCTACTCTCGGCGGTGCCCGTCATCGAAGAAGGCGGCCAGCGCAAATTCATACGCCTGCAAGGCGATTTACCTTCGCCGGTCAACCCTCCGAGCGGTTGCCACTTCAACCCGCGCTGCCCTGATGTCATGCCGCAATGCCGCGACAACTATCCACCACGCACGCAACTCAGCACGACGCACGCGACGCACTGCCATCTGTATGACGAAGCGATTTGCAGGAGCGAAGTGGACGAGCTACCGGAAGCGGTCAGTAAGCGGAGTTGAGAACGGGGTAGAGGATACGGGTAATTACGAGCAAAGGCGGAGACTCGAAACGCGCTGCCGATCCGCGACGGCAAACCGGCGGCGACAGAGCAACTGTCACAAAGACGCCGCTACATCCCCCGAACCAGGTTTCAGTACCAGCTTTTGCCCGAGCGACAAGTTGCTCGAACGCAGATTATTCCACGACTTTAATTGCGCGATTGTTACGTTATAACGTTGGCTGATGCTGAACAGCGTGTCTCCTTTCTTCACTATGTACAGCAATTGCCGCGCAGCTTTTGCCAGCGGACCACTGGCGGCGGGTGTCTTGGGTTGAGCCGATGGAACGCTTTTGGCAGTCGACTTTTCCTTCGGGGCCAATATTACTTTGGAGGCGCTGGATTTCTTTGTGGTTTGGTTTTTTTCAGCTTCGACGCCGGCGCTTTCGGCGATTAGGGCTTTTTTGGACAGATGCAGAGGCACGAGCAGCGGCCCCGCCGACGCTTTGCTTGTGCGGCGGCTCAAGCCATTGATCTCTCTTAGCTGATTCATGCTGAGTCCGAATTTGGCGGCGATTTTATCGAGACGTTCGCCTTTGCGCGCGACGTAGATACGCCACGAAGCCAGCGGCTTCTTGTGATTATCGAGATTGGTCGAAAAAGCTTCTGCCTTGTCGACCGGCAATAGCAGCAGACGGGAACCATCGGAGTTGATCATCGGCCGGTTGAAGGCCGGGTTCAGCGAAATGAATTCCTCGAGCGGTACCTCGGCAAGCTTCGCCGCCACTTTCACGTCGATCTTCTGCGGCGCCGCTACCGTCGTGAAGTACGGCTCGTTTGGGATCTCGCTCAATTCGAGCCCGAAAAGCGTCGGGTTTGCGATCACGTTTTTGACGGCCTGCAGCTTCGGCAAGTATTGCCGCGTCTCGGTCGGCAATGTCAGACTGGGATAATCGGTAGGCAGATTTTTTGCCGCGTTGCGCGCAATGGCGCGGGAAACCGTTCCCTCACCGGAATTGTAGGCGGCGAGCGCAAGGTCCCAGCTGCCGAACATTTCGTACAGCTTGCTCAAATAATCGAGCGCGGCATCGGTCGCGGCGATCACGTCGCGCCTGTCATCGTGCCACCAGTTCTGCTGCAGGCCGAAATACTTGCCGGTCGACGGGATGAACTGCCAGATGCCGGACGCGTGGCTGCGCGAATACGCGGTGGGATTAAAGGCGCTTTCTATCATCGGTAGAAGCGCAATTTCAGTTGGCATGTTACGCCGCTCGACTTGTTCGACGATGTAGTGCAGATAACGCTTGCTGCGATCCACCATGCGTTTCAGATAATCCGGCCTCGCCGTGTACCACCGCTCGTACTCCGCAACCACCTGACCGGGCACGGCCGGCATGTTGAAGCCATTGCGTATGCGCTCCCACAAATTCTCGTGGTCGATCGTCAAGTCCTGGCTGAGGTTGGACGAGAAGGTTCCGAGTGCTTGCTGATTCGCCGCATCACCGCCGCTCGGAATAATGATTATTTTCGGACCGGACGCTTGCGCGGCCGCGGGGATTGCCGGTTGTGGCACGACTGCGGGAGCAGCCTTGACTGTGGGTGGTGGCTTGACGTCTGGAGTCTTGGCAGCGGTGGCGATTTCAGCTCCCACCATTGCCGTTGCCTCGACAGCGGTGACAGGGGTCAAAGGAGTCGAAAGGACTGATGCTCTGGCGGGTACGCTTTGTTCTGCAACGATAGGCGCACCATCCGGCTTGACCAGATTTCCACTTTGCGTAGAACAGGCTTGCAGACCCGCTGTGCCAATAATGATAGCAACAATTACTGTATTCTTATTAGCCATTTATGGTATTAACTTAAAGTTGTGTTTGATATTAGCGAAAATCACTCCAAGTCGTCAAGCAGCATTATTGCCGGTCTTTCCATTGCCGCAGCGCAGCAAAAACTTCGGTTGCGCCAGCCAAGGTCCTCCCAGCATAGGCGTTAACGGACGCGATGACTGCCGGGGTGGTACAACGCAAGAAAGGATTGGTCGCATTCTCCAAAGCGATATTGGAGGGCAAAGTCGGTCGGTTTTGGGCCCGCAATGCGCGCGCGGCTTTTTCGCGAGTGGCAAGCTCGATGTTATCAGGGTCGACGATGCGGGCGAAGCTGAGGTTGGCGAGCGTGTATTCATGGCCGCAGTAAACCTGTGTCGCAGCGGGCAGGCGAGCAAGCTTGTTCAGTGAATCCACCATCTGCTCCGGCGAGCCTTCGAACAGTCGTCCGCAACCGCCTGCGAACAGGGTGTCACCGCAGAACAAGATACCAGGTCCCACGTAGGCGATATGCCCCGCCGTATGCCCCGGAATGGAAAGCACCGTCAAATGCAACGCGAGTTCGGGAAAATCGATGACATCTTCCGCTTGCAGGGGATGCGTGAGCGTTGCGATCGCTTCGTCCCGGGGGCCGTACACGGGGACGCGAAAGAAATCGAGCAGGCGCGCGTTGCCGCCAACGTGGTCGCGATGATGATGGGTGTTGATGATTGCCGCCAGCCGCAATTTCTCGTGTCCGAGATAAGACAGCACCGGCTCGGCATCGCCAGGATCGACCACGACCGCGTGTTCGCCTTTGCGCAGCAGCCAGATATAATTATCCTGAAATGCCGCTAGTGGAACGATCTTCAGCTTGCTATCGTCTTGATCTTCTGGCTGGGCTTTGGAGATCACGTCGAATATTGATTTTGATTTAACGCGAATGGAAAACGCGCTTGTAATGCTGGCGGCATGGCTTGCAACTCCCCTTGGCCAATACTTGCTCGCCAGAGAGCAGGAATACTTCGATCAGACCGTCGCGGATGTATTCGGGTTCAACGCCCTGCAACTGGGGCTTCCCGAGTGCGATTTTCTGCGCACCAGCCGTATTCCGCTGCGCATTCGGATCAATCGCGAGGGGCAGCAGCATCAAGTCGCGGATCAGATCGGTGTGCTGCGCTCTGATTTTCGCGAATTGCCGATCGCCAGCAGCAGCGCCGATCTTGTCGTATTGCCGCATATTCTGGAATTCTGCGAAGATCCCCATCAAATCCTGCGCGAAGTCGCCCGCATTCTCGTGCCCGAAGGCCAGATACTGGTCTCCGGGTTCAATCCGTGGAGTTTGTGGGGCCTGCGGCGTCCGTTGCGTCCTACCCCCGGCGATTCGCCATGGTGCGGCCGCTTCATCAATCTGCCGAGACTCAAGGATTGGCTAGCGCTGCTAGAATTCGAAGTCGCCGCCGGCAAGATGTGCTGCTATGCGCCCCCGATCACGCAGGAAAAATGGCTGAGCAAATTTCAGTTTATGGAAGCGGCCGGCGACCGCTGGTGGCCGATCGCAGGCGGTGTCTATTTCGTGCAGGCGGTCAAACGCGTGCGCGGGATGCGTCTCATCATGCCGAAGTGGAAAGAACGCCGCGCTGCGCAAAGGCAACTCGCCGTCGTGCCGCAAAAGCTGGCTAAGGGTGGAGCCGAAGACGCATCGGCGCCGACCATGAGCGATGTCTGAGATCGTCGAGATTTTCACCGATGGTGCGTGCAAAGGCAATCCCGGCGCAGGCGGCTGGGGCGCCTTGCTGCGCTTTGGCGGACGGACCCTCGAATTGTCCGGCGGCGAAGTTCACACCACGAATAACCGCATGGAATTGACCGCGGTAATCCGTGCCCTGCAAGCGCTGAAGCGCCCGTGCAGGGTGCGCCTGAGCACCGATTCGCGCTACGTGCAGCAGGGCATTAGCAGGTGGCTCCACAACTGGAAGAAGACCGGTTGGCGAACCGCAAACAAGAAGCCGGTCAAAAATGACGACTTGTGGCGGCAGCTCGATGCGCTCGCCGTGCAGCACGAAATCGAATGGATCTGGGTGCGCGGGCACTGTGGGCACGATGGCAACGAGGCAGCCGACGTGCTGGCCAACCGTGGCGTCGCGTCGATCCAGGTGGCAAGGGACGAAGAACCTGTTCAGCGGCAAACCAGAAGCCGGCTTCAGTCTGTGTAGCGGAGATCAATTTGCGGCAGATTTTTCTCGATACCGAAACCACCGGACTGGAAGCGAATCTCGGTCATCGCGTGGTCGAGCTCGCTGGCGTTGAGCTGGTCAATCGCCGCCTGACCGGCCGCCGCTTTCACCGCTATCTGAATCCCGAAAGGTCTTGCGATCTGGGCGCGCTCGCGATTCATGGTTTGACCGATGAATTTTTGCGCGACAAGCCGCGATTCCGCGAGGTCGTTGCGGAGTTCCTCGATTACGTCAGCGGCGCCGAACTCATCATCCACAACGCGCCCTTCGACGTCGCTTTTCTGAATCGCGAATTCGTTCTGCTCGACATGCCGCCGATCAGCGATTGCTGTTCGTACGTGACCGATACCATGCGCATGGCGAAAGAGCTTCATCCTGGAAAGCGCAATTCGCTCGACGCGCTGTGCGATCGCTATCAGATCAACAACGCGGCGCGCACCGTGCACGGCGCGCTGCTCGACGCCGAATTACTCTCCGAGGTTTATCTGGCGATGACGCGCGGCCAGGAAAGTCTGATCATCGAACTTGCGGCGGCAGCCCCCGAGCGGCAAGATGATGCTGATGCTGTTAACGTGGCAGGATTCGAGCTGATCGTCATCCGCGCAAACGATGAGGAGCTTGCCATGCATGCGCAGCAGCTGGAAGAGATAGGCAAGGCGAGCAGGGGTGCTTGCGTATGGTCTGCGCATGCCGCCTGAATGTGCAGCGCATCGCTAGCGCGGGTGGTTGCTCGCAATACGAATAAACGGCTGAAGAAAAGCTGTTTCCTCGTATAGAATAAAAGATGGACACTTCAAATAAGTGTCCATTTCGCGTTTATTTGGCTCCCCGACGTGGGATCGAACCACGGACCCACTGATTAACAGTC